>JAJRBU010000067.1 GCA_028679315.1 Methanoregulaceae archaeon | reverse complement strand
GCATGACCGAGGGTCTCTTGGATCTCCTCGATCCGTTTCTTGAGTGCACGCAGAAGCATGTCGTTATCGTAATGCTCGAGCTGCAGGTCACAGGCAGGGCAGATGAACGAGACATCGAATGCCTGGTTAAACGTCACGATGACGCCGCAGGACTTGCATACGTAAAAATCGTTCTCTTCCTCGTATTTTTCCCGGGTCTTCAGTTTCTCGAGGATATCTTCGAGGTCTTCACGGATCACATCAGAGATCGAGTCGATGCGCAGGTGCCAGAGATAGGTCAGCCAGCCCGTCTCGTTGTTCTTGATCCTCCGGTATTCTGCGAGTCGCTTTTCGTAGAGGGTATACAGCGTGTGGCGGACCGAATTCAGGTTGATCCCGGTCTGGGCTGCGAGCTGTTCATCACTCCACTCGCCTTCCTGGGGGAATTTCTGGAGGAGCGCCATCCCCTCTTCACCGATTAAGCGCAAAAGGTACGCCTTTACTGCCGGGTGTTCCAGGATCTCATCCATAAAGCCTTCCACCCATATATTGTTGCAGTATTCTAATATGCTTATCCAGCAGTGCCATCGCCTCTCCTTCCCCAGGTCCCCAGCCGTACATGCTCACCACCGCCTGTCCTTCCTCGAATGATGTTCCCGGCCAGGGAATATCGGCAATCAGCGGTGAAAACCGGAGCAGGTTCCGGCTGACCTCCATATCCCGTTCGGCAAAGAGGATCTTTCGCACCGCTACCTGGCGGCAGCGTGGCCTCCTTTTAGGGGAGAGCCCTCCCTGCCATGCCCCGACATGCGCTGCAAAGAGGTTGATCCCGGTCGCCATCTCGATGGTATCCAGCGTCGCCTGGAAACGGGGATTGATCTCGATCGCATGGACTGAATCACCGGCCATGAAATCGATGCCGATCGTTCCCATGCAGCCGCTCGCAGAAGCAATCCGCTCTGCATACTGCACCATGATGGGCGCGGCATCGCCCTGGAACGGCGTCACTGAACCGGAGAATCCATACGCCGCTTCATTGGTGCCGCGGAGGATCTGGCGGTTGACCGCAACGGCGATGGCCGACGACCCGGTCCCCAGGCAGCAGACCGATGACGGGACACCAGGCACCACCTCTTCAGTAAGATGCGGCAGATCCCCGAACTTTTCGCTCCACGCGAGGAACTCGGCATCGTCATGTACGATGGCATTCCTCCACCCTCCCGAACCCTTCCGGGGTTTTACCATGGCCGGGTACATTCCGGGAGCAAGAAGGCCGGGTGTCGGGATCCCCAGCTCCTCGAAGAACTGGTGGGTGGACACCTTGTCGAGAAACCGCTCCACTTTCCCGGGCGGGGTCCCGCAGAGATCCCCCGTGCCGAGCAATTCTCCACCCGAGGCAGCGATCACGAGATCAGGCCTGATCTGCTCGCACATCTCCACGACTGCCCCCTCAAGCTCGCCGAGTTCGTCAAATGACCGGGATTCCCTGGTATAAAACCCGAGGTCCTGGTCGCAGAAGTGATCCACAGCATAGACCTCGTACCCGGCAGCATGGGCAGACTGTGCAATATGGCGCGTGGCAAACCCGGCAACGAGTACCCTGCCCTTCATAACTCCTCAGTATGCTTCCCCAGATGTGATGGGATAATCCGGATTTCCGCACCCGGAAACTCGTGTCCGAGCTCCGACCCGGAGAAGAGATGATCGAGAAACACGGCAAGGCTTGATATTTCTGAATGGGGCTGGCCGGTAATCCCGATGTTGTAATCGGCAAGGCCGTAGAGTTCGCCGGGAACCTTCTCGGCCCCAACCACCACGAGGATCTTTTCCCTCGCCTTTATTTCCTCTTCCCGGTCCTGGAACCGCTCCCCGTACATCGTCAGGTGGACCACGCATCCCCCCGACCCCTTCCAGTCCCTGATACAGCGCTTCCATGAGACCTTGTGCTCGATGAAAAAGTCGCCTCCCCAGCGCTGGACTACATCCGTAATACTCTGAACGACCCCCTTGTCATCGGCAGCAAGGTACATCCCCTTCGCACCAAGTGCCCGTGCCGCAAGTCCGACATGGGTGGTCACCCGCTGGTCACGTTCCGGCCGGTGTCCGATCCGGAGCACCACAATCTCGGGCATCATTCCTCCTCCCTCTTCCGTTCCCTGATAATCCCGTCCTCGATGGTAAACGGGGTGGTATCATCATACTTTGCCTGGCAGGAAAGGAGCATCTCATGGATCGAGCGGAGATGGTATCTTCCATTGCACTGTTCAATGAGGAGAACTTTTTCAAGACGGGCGAGGGAATCAGCAAGATCGCCACGGGAACAGCCGGTTGTTTCGACCAGTGCTTTGATATCCTGATCTGGTGTGTCGGCAAGGAGGTGGTATATCCACCAGTCCAGATCCTCTTTTTTCACCTTTACACATTCCGCGGATCTATGATTATAGGTTTTTGTTCCTCCCCCACGAAGGGATACTTTATACAAGGGAATTTCGATATGATTGATACAGTGAATGAAAAAGACCCGGTTCCATTCAGCGAACTTTCTCAAATTGCCGATTACATACTCGAGAAGGCAGACGATGATCCGGATATACTTGCCAGAGAAATCGACAAGCTCTCCCTGGAAATCCGGAACGAGCTGATCACCTCGGACCTCCTCAATGCGTACCAGGTCTTCTTCTACTTCTTCCGGGAGGACCCCGGAGATCTCGAGTGCGACCGGCTCACCCTCCAACCCGCATCGGCACTCCTGACCGGCGTGATGATGAGCGAGACTGAACTCTTCGAGGCGATCTTTTCTATCGAAGCCGGGGAACCGGTATTTTCAATAAGCGAAGGGGACAAGGTCATCGCCCACTGCCGGGGGCCCGAATCATACCGGAAAGCACTCCGTTTCCTCGATGAGGCGTTCTAAAGGGATCTAGAATAACCCTCCCGTGATCAGATCGTGCCGCACGCGTGCTTTCACGACCTTCGGGAGCGTTCCCTTCCGGTAATGCCAGTCCCCTATGATGATGCAGGCTCCCTCGATTCCGCCAAGGATCGCTTCATCAACCACCGTGGTATCATCCTCCTTTACCTGGTTGCAGATCGCCGTCGCCCATGCATCAGCGAGTGCAGGGTTGCGGGCCCAAACGGTAGCTGCATCGGCGACTCCAAGAGAGATAGAATGCCCAACCGTTGCTGATGAGGTGCACATACCGGATATCCCCTGGAGCGGCCCGGCAACGAAGGCATAGCGGTCAGACAACGGCGAGGTCCCGGCATGGATCCCGATACTGATCTCACGGTCGGAGAGGAGTGCAATGTCCCCTCCATTGTCCACTACCCCGAATTGTGCTCCTGCTTCCTCCATGGCCTCAACCCCGGCCCATGCGATCGCCCCAGCCACAGCAGCCATCGGCCCCACCCCGGCAGCAACGGAGGCATCAGACATCCGGTCCACCACGAGAATCCCGGTGTCGACATGGTAGGGCTCGAAAGTGGTGAGGAAAAAAGGATCCCCGGCGATGTAGTGCTCCAGTTCCTGGCGGGCACTGGTTATTCTCTGCCTGGCAGCCTCCACGTGCTCCTCCTCATCGGCAAGGATGGTGGCTATGGTCTCCCGGAGATGGAACCGGTGCCGTATCATACTGTACCTTCTCTTGCTCATGGAGACAAATACCCGTCGTCCATCATTTGAGTCCCGATCAAACAGGGAGATATTTATCGGATCATGATGGAGCCTTTCATGGAGTTTCTATGGGCAGGCGAGGCGGACGCACCCGGAGATCATGGCGGGTCGGTTCGCGGAAAGCGGCTGATTATATCATCATGGCCCGGATACAGGACCAGGCCCTGACCTCATTGATCACCCGTTTTCCAGAACTCGTGGGAATGTCCTCAGGGGAGGCACGGGAACTTCATGTCACCCTCTTTGGCCCGTTCCGCTCCTCTGTCCATGGCGATGCACTCCTTACCCGGATCGAGGAGGTGGCGTGCAGGCCAAACCATCTCTCCTGTACCACGGGAGACCTGGCCCGGCTGAAAGGCATGCGGGGCGGGGCAATCGCTCTCACCCTTGTACCAGACCAGGAACTCACGAAGTTTTACCAGCGGCTGGTATCGGTGCTTCCCCAAGTTTCACTGCGTTGTACCTGGATCGACACCCCTCCCGGCCACCGGATCTTCCATGTCTCACTCCGGTTCAATATCCCCTTCCGCGAATTTGATTCATTCTGGAAAAGAACGGTTGAGATCCCTCCATCAAATGAGTATAAGCTGGAGAAAGGGAAAGAGTCCGTAACATCGCTGCGGACCTACCTGAAGTCCTGCGATTCCCCGATTGGCATATTCAGGATAGCCATCATGCGGAGGGGATCCCTCTGGAAAGAGTACGATCTCCCCCAAAAGATATGGCTCTCCAGGAAAGAATCGGCAGATCCCAGGGGATGGGAGAGAACCTACCACCAGTTCAGGGTAAGAGAAGGCTTGGAACTGCACGGGAACGCGCGTGGCGTGTCACCTCAACAGTTCCTGATCTCCGATCTCCATCTCGGTCACCGAAACATCATCCATTACTGCCGCCGGCCGTTCTTCTCCTCCCGGGAGATGGACGAGGTCCTGATCGGGAACTGGAATTGCCGTGTAAGCCCGGGAGACGAAGTCTTCTACCTTGGCGACCTCTGCCACGGCAGGAATGCACCCCCGGCAGCCGAATACCTCTCCCAGATGAACGGCCGGATCCATATCATAGCAGGAAACCATGATGAGGCGATTCCCGGGGCTGTCACAAGTCTCACCCTACGGCACGGGGAAAGAGAATTTCTCCTGGTCCATGATCCGGCAACGGCAGCCGCGAATTTTCCCGGGTGGATCATCCATGGCCATCACCACAACAACCATATGGGAACCTATCCTTTCATCAACGCTGAATCACGGACCATCAACGTAAGTGCAGAACTACTGGATTATATCCCGGTCAGCATCGCTGAACTCTGCACTATTCTGCAGCAGGTGCATCCGGGTGAGAAGATAGGAACCCTGAAAGAGGCACGGGCACGGACAGGTCCTCCCGCCCATTGATAATTCGATTCAGAGGTTATTCATCCTCATGGAAATCGAACTCTTGAAAAAAAATGATCAGTCTGCCCCTTATCCCTCTCCCTTGTGTGAAAGGGCCCTGTGCGGACAGATCTCGATACAGCGGCCGCAGAGGACACACTTCTTCTCATCCATGCTGAGTTTCCAGTCCTTGTCAAACGAGAACACCTCCTGCGGGCAGATGCTGATGCAGGCTCCGCAATCCACGCACCGGCTCTCATCCAGTGTGATGATATCCTCGAGCACCCTGACCGCGGCACCAAGATCTGCCAGACGTTCCTTGACGATAGCACAGGACTCGTCCGGGATGTCGATCAGTGCCTCACCCTCCGATGAATCGATCAGCGCCCTCTCGACATTGATCAGCACCCCCGTGTCCCTCACCACTTGGGCGATGATGGGTTTTTTCCCGGCTTTCCGCGAGAAGGTCACGACCAGTTTCATTTGAGCCACCTCCCGAACAACTTACCCAGGTTCATCGCGGTCAGCATCCCGATAACCCGCTTCTCCCTGTCGATTACAGGAAGGGCGCTGATGTTGTACTGCTCAAGCTTCCTGACGGCGATATCTACCGCTTCTTCGGGAGTGGTCGTGATCACCTTCTTCTTCATGATGTCCCGGACAAGGGTAGCTCTGCCGGGACTGACGACCGCCTTCGAGATATCATAGGTAGTGACGATCCCAACGAGCGTTCCCGAAGCACCGATGACGGGGAGGTGGTTCGTCTCCCCTTTCAGGAGTTTCTGCGCGGCAGCCCGGATCTCCTCGTCCTCCCTGATGGCGATAACCTTGCGGTCCATGATATCAAGGACCCGCGGTCCCGTGACGGTCTCCCGGAGTGGCATTGCGCTCTTCAATGAATCGATCGCACGGGTGGGGAGCACCAGAGAGAGATTCCCTTCCTCCACCCATGTTTTGACGACCCCGGCAATCTCGCGGGCTTTCCGGAAACTCGAGAGCGAAGAGGTTCGCACTTCTTCACCGTTCAACTCTACCATACCGCTCTTCAACTCGGCATAACTGACCTTGCGGAGAGAGGGGCGGGAGCGGGCGGGAATCCCGTAATCGACCACGTCAACCACGATGTCTTCATCGCGTATCGCGGTGGCCCGTACTCCCTCGATATCGAGGATGGGAATCGGGATACCAAGCCCCATGTACAGGGTTACCCCATATCCGGTCATGGTAGCAGCCCTGATGTATTCCCTGGACATCGCCTTCATTTCAGCCGTCACCATGAGGGTCCCAAAACCACCCGCAGGGGAGTGTTGGGTGCCTTCACCGATTACCATCCCAGGGGCTCCTCCCAGGAATGCCGCGACCCCGCCGCCAATCATCCGGAAATGTGGATCGTTTGCCAGCGGGTTCAGCAGGCCGGACCCGGAATACGTGATGTTCCCGCAGTTTGGCAGGAGCAGCCCCATGTAAGTGTGGAGGCTCCTGTCGGTAGAATTGGAGGCTGCATTATACCGCTGGTAGCCATTCCTCGGGTTGACCATGGTGGCCTGGTTCAGATTCTCGAGGAGCAGATCTGTCGTGATGGTCCTTCGGGGGTAGCAGTCCGTCCCGGTGGAAAGGGCTCTCAATTCGACGGTCTTTCCCGCGATGAAGTCTTCAATGACGTGGGCGCCGCCATAGCTCTCCTCCCGGGTGGCAGACTTCTGGGTCGCCCCGATATAGGCATCGACTGCTGCAATGCCGCCATATGCCTCCACGTCATTCAGCCAAACCTTCTCCATCTTGATCGGGGGATCGGCATGGCCGAAGTTGAGGAATGCCCCGGATGAACACATCGCCCCAAATGTCCCGGTCGTGACCACATCCACTTCACGCAGCGCCCCCTCTTCACCGAGTTCTGCAACGATCGCGGGCATCTCCTCTGCCGTGACCACCCGTGCGTTCCCGTCCCTGATACGCTCCCTGATCAGGTCGATGGTCTTTTTCATAGCCATGATGTTTTTTTAAGAATATTTAATAGTGTTGCTTATTACCATTGGTAATTACTTACTTTTAAACCCCGTGCCACCGAAACCTACCCATGGATATCAGGGCAGTGATCCGGGACTTGGAGGAGATCGCTCCCCCCGATGGAGCCGAAGAGATGGACAAGGGGAGGATCGGGCTTGTCATCGAGGGAACCCATGAGATCGACAGGGTGGCATGTGCCCTCGATGCCACGCAAGCGGTGATCAGTGCATCTGTCAGGTCCGGTGCTGATATGCTTGTCGTGCATCATACCCCGCTCTGGACACCGGTAACTACGGTCCCCCGCCCGCTTGCAGCCATCCTGAAACCGGTCCTGTCCGCAGATCTGAATGTCTACGTGATGCATACCAACTTTGACCATGCCTCTGGTGGAATCAACGACACCCTGGCCGAACTGCTCAGGCTCACCTCGGTTGCAAGGATGAGTCTTGGGGTCTGCGGCGACTGCAGCCTTGATCTCCCGGGCCTTGCCCGGTGCCTTGGTTTCCCGCTGCGCACCTGGGGACCGGTCACCCTTCCCGGCAGGATTGGGGTTGCGGGAGGGAGCGGGTTTGATCCCGCACTCATCGAAGAAGCCGCCTCCCTTGGCGCAAGGGCGTACCTCTCCGCGGAGCTGAAACATTCCATGGCACGCAGCTCACCACTCCCGCTGATCGAATCCACCCACTATGCCCTCGAAGCCCCGGGCATGCGCCGGCTCGCAGAGCGGATGGGGTGGCAGTATATCGATGATCCACCGCTCATGGAAACATGGAGATAGACGAGCTTTTTGCAGCCCTGAGTGAGAGAAAAGAACTCACCCAGGCACTGAGAGACGAGATCATCCGGATATACGGAGCGAGGGGGAAAAAGGCCATCCATGCGATTGACGAGCGGCGGATAAAAAAATACAGCGATTTCTTTGTTGTCGTCGGGAGCTCGGATGAGTATATCGTTGATGACGATTTCTGTACCTGCAGGGATTTCATCTTCAGGAAAGGCCGCTGCTGGCACGAGCTCGCCGTGCGTATTGCGGATGCAATCGAATCGTTCGAAGTGATCGATCGCTGGTACCAGGCCGCCTGGACGACCGAAATCCCGCCTGACAAACAGTATTTATCGTAACAAACCCAAAAATAGAAGGTATAACGTGGTTATTCATGCTCGAGGACGAATACCAGCTCGAATATTTTAAAACCCAGGGGATGACCCGGAAGGTGTGCAGGCGATGCGGTGCAGCATTCTGGACCCGAAACCCGGATCTTGATGTCTGCGGTGATGCCCCCTGCGAGACCTACAATTTCATCGGCAACCCGGTCTTCCGCCGCCATACTGTCGATGAGATGCGAGAGGCCTTCCTCTCGTTCTTCGAGCAGAACAACCATACCAGGATCGACCGGTATCCGGTTGTCGCCCGGTGGCGGGACGATATCTACCTAACGATCGCATCGATCGCCGATTTCCAGCCATGGGTAACCGGCGGCGTAGTTCCTCCGCCTGCAAATCCCCTGACGATCTCGCAGCCCTGTATCAGGTTAAACGACCTCGACTCGGTCGGACGATCAGGGAGACACCTCACCCTCTTCGAGATGATGGCGCACCATGCCTTCAACTCGGATTTCGAGGAGATCTACTGGAAGGACAGGACCATTGAGCTCTGCGAGCAGTTCCTCTCGTCGATCGGAGGGAACCTCGAACAGGTCACCTACAAGGAGCATCCCTGGATCGGCGGGGGAAATGCGGGCCCAAGTGTCGAGGTGCTGATCGGCGGGCTTGAAGTTGCCACCCTCGTCTTCATGAACCTCGGGAAACAGAAGACCGAGAAACATCCTGTCGATCTTGACGGGCAGCTCTATTACCCGATGAAGAACTGGATCGTGGATACCGGGTACGGCCTTGAGCGGCTGGTCTGGGCATCACGGGGTTCCCCGACCATTTACGACGCCGTCTTCCCCGAGATGGTCAGCAGGGTGATGGAATCGGCGGGACTTGAACACTTCCTGGATAACCAGGAATATACCAAGATCCTCTCCCTCAATGCGAAATTCGCCGGGGTCATGGATATCTCGGGCACCAACCTGTACCAGCTCAGAAAGAAGGTTGCCACAGCCATCGATGTCCCGATCGAGAAACTGGACCGGATGATCACACCCATCGAGAAGGTGTATGCCATCGTGGATCATTCCCGGTGCCTTGCCTACATGCTCGGCGACTGTATCGTGCCTTCAAACGTGAGGGAAGGATACCTTGCCCGCCTGGTGCTCCGGAGGACGCTCCGTATGATGAACGATCTCGGCATCAAGGAAAACCTTGCCGACCTTATCGAGCAGCAGATGAGGATCGTCGGCACCGGATCGTTCGAGCAGGATATCCTCATCGTGCGGGAGATCGTCGAACGAGAGGTAGAGAAATACCAGGCAACGCTCACGAGGGGGACAAAGATCGTCCAGAAAGTTGCCCGCACCTACAAAGCAAAGAGGGAGCGCCTTCCTCTCAAGGAGATCATCACCCTGTATGACTCCCACGGCATTCCCCCGGAAATTACCAGGGATGTGGCTGTCGCTGAGGGTGCGGTAGTGGAACTTCCCGATAACTTCTACTCACTTATCGCCGATTTGCATTCAGAGTCGGGGGACCACCAGGGGGAGGACACGTTTGCCCGGTTCAGGGATCGGATCGAGAGCCTTCCGGCGACCCGCAAGCTCTTCTACGAGCTGCCCTGCAGCATGGAATTCGATGCCATGGTCATTGACTTCTTTGAGGGATATGTCGTCATGGACCAGACCCTCTTCTACCCGGAGGGGGGAGGGCAGCCAGCCGATACCGGCATGCTGATCGGGGCAGAGAGCATGGTCAGGGTCGACGATGTCCAGAAGATCGGCGAGGTAGTCATTCACCATATCTCCGGCGGTGTTCTGCGGAGGGGCGACCGGGTCAAGGGTATCATCGACGAGGAGCGGCGCTGGTCGCTGATGCGCCACCACACTGCTACCCACCTCCTGCTCCATGCCTCAAAGGATGTGCTGGGGGCCCACATCCACCAGGCTGGCGCCCAGAAGGGGGTCGAGAGTGCCCGGCTTGATATCCGGCACTACAAGCATATCACCCCAGATGAACTCAGAAAGATCGAAATTGCAGCCAACCGGATGGTCATGGCCGACCAGAAGGTCGATATCATGCACGAGGAGCGGACGAAGGCCGAACAGCGGTACGGGTTTGTCCTCTACCAGGGAGGAGTGCCGCCCGGGAAAGATATCCGCATCGTCCAGGTTGCGGGTGATGTCGAGGCATGTGCCGGGACCCATTGCCGGGGAACCGGGGATATCGGGATGATCAAGATTATCAGGGTGGAGCATATCCAGGACGGGATCGAGCGCCTCGAGTTTGCTGCAGGGATGGCGGCCGTTGAGTACATGCAGCGACTCGAGCGTATCGTCTCGGATTCGGCGGCTGTCCTCTCCGTGCAACAGGATATCCTGCCTTCATCAGTGGCACGGTTCTTTTCAGAGTGGAAAGACCAGAGAAAAGAGATCGAACGCCTCTCCCAGCAGCTCGTAGAGAGGGAAGTACAAAACCTGGTCTTTGAGGCGGTCAATGGGATCCCCCTAGTCATCCGCCAGATCGACCTGCCATCAAAGGATCTCACCTCCATCGCCTCTCATGTTGCGGAGAAGGGAGGAGTAGCCCTCCTTGCCAGTGCAAAAGACCGGGCCCATGTCGTGCTTATGTCCGGCAACGACCGGGTCAATGCCGGCGAGATCATCGGGCAAGTCTGTGTCCTTCTCGGTGGAAAGGGTGGCGGTTCGGAGACCATGGCACAGGGAGGAGGGCCCACCACTGACCAGATAGGGCTCGCCCTGAAGGTGGGAAGGGAGCGGATCCTGGCGGCACTCCATGACTGAAGAGATCATCGTAATCGAGCCCGGAGACGAGCGGGCACAGAAGATTGGAAAAGCAATAGGAAGCCCCATGGCAAACGAGATCCTGCAGATCCTTGCCGGGGGTCCGAAGACGGCATCGGACCTGACCGATCTTCTGAATATCCCGATGGGGACCCTGAAGTACCACATCGATAACCTGCTTGAAGCCGGCCTGATCGAGATCGCTGAGACCCGCTATAGTGTAAAAGGGCGAGAGGTCAAGGTATATGCACTCCGCGACCAGCTGCTGATCGTCGCCCCGAAGGTGATGAGCATCCGTTCGATCCTCCTCAAATACGCATCGCTCTTTGCGATCGTGATCCTCGCCTCGATGGCGATGTTTGCGATCCTTCCTCTCCTGGGAGATACGGGCACCCTGGTGACAGAGCCGGCCTCGTTCCAGGCAGATCGGAGTGCCGGGGGCGAAGGGGCCTCGATCCTCGCTGAGAAAGCCCCTGCTCCTGTGAACGGACCATCACCCGTTTCCATCATTGCTCCGGTATTGGCGTTCTTCCTGGGAGGGTGCCTGGTGCTGCTGATCCTCTTCCTGTATGAAACATACCAGTGGCAGAAGACCTCTCCGCCGTAATAATTTGTAATCTCTTCCACGGGATGCCTGAGGATGATCCTCTCCCGTGTTCAATCTTCTGTTTTCGGGTTTTATCAGGAATTTCGGGGCTTATAAGGAACGTGGGAAGCTTGTCCTCTGCCCCATGCCAGAAGCTTGAGACTGCTGAAAACGGTTAAAAAGGAATGCTCTGGTTACCGGGAAAAATTATCTCCTCTTCCAGGAGACCAGGGCAGCTGCCAGACCGAATCCTGCGATCATTCCTGCAAGGGGAACAGGCATACCGGGTGTTTGCGGGGGAGATGTGGCCGGAATTTCCGTGGTCGATGGGATCGTACCGGTAACTCCGGGTGATTCGGTCACCGAATACTTCAGTTGCGTGATATAGCCCTTTGCATCATAGACATTCACGTAATAATTCCCTGGATCGGTCACGTTGACCTTCTTTGAGAACTGGCCATCCTTGGATCCAAGGGTGGTGGTCGTCCTGATGCTCTGCTCGGGCAGTGAAAATCCTTTCGGGCCATCGATCTTCATCATAATGGTTGCAACCCCGATATCGGGGATGTATCCCTCGATCAGCAAGGCCTCATCCAGGGTCTGCTCCTTTGGGACGGTGAGGACGATCTCCCCGGACCTGTCGATGAGATTCACCAGGAGCAGGGTGACCGAGGATGATCCCAGGCTTGACCCGGGATCCTCGAGGAACTGGACCTCGACCTTGTACTGGCCGGCAGGAAGCGTTGTCGTCGGGAACGAGGCATCAAATGCCTTGGTATCGTCAACCACGATCATCCTCCGGTCCACGATCTCGGGTGTCGTGAACTGGGTCCGGTAAAGAATGATATCAAACTGGGTCCCGACCGGGAACGTGGTAGTGCCGGTCACCTCAAGAGGGGCTCCGGCCTGGATCTCTGCGGGTGCATCGATCGTTACGACATAGGCCTGGACGGCTCCAATAAGAAGCGCCAGCGAAAGAAGAAGAACTATACAGCGCTTTTTCATATCCAGCTCTTTGGATCGGGGGTAATAATTAGTTTCTGCTTGATTGAAACGGTCCGGGACGGTTTTGCACCGGTCGCTCTCAAATGAGCCCGATAAAGTTCTCGAGTATCCGCAGACCCGTCACCCCGCTCTTCTCCGGGTGGAACTGGACCCCATGAACGTTCCCGCTCGTGATCGCTGATGCAAAGGGCCGAATGTAGGGGGTTGACGTCAGGGTATTCTCGGCACGGGTGTCGGCATAATAGGAATGGACAAAGTACACGTATGCACCCTCCCTGATTCCCTCCATGAGCGGGTGGCCGGCCATGAAGGACTCCAGTGAATTCCATCCCATGTGGGGGATCTTATACCCGGGCGATCGATCGAATCGCCGGACCGTCCCGGGGATGATCCCAAGGCCGGCATGGAGACCATGCTCCTCGCTCCATTCAAGGAGCATCTGCATGCCAAGGCAGATCCCGAGCATGGGAACCGACGCGGCAGCCTCGGTGAGTACCTGCTGCATCTCACCGATCTGATCCATCCCGTCCCTGAAGGCACCAACCCCGGGGAGGACGATCGCATCCGCTGCCGCAATCTCCTCGGTATCGAAGGTGATGACCGGTCGTGCCCCGGATTTTTCAAGCCCGCGGTATACACTGCGGAGGTTGCCAAGCCCGTAATCAACAATGACTAGCCGATTCATCAGCCACC
>JAJRBU010000008.1 GCA_028679315.1 Methanoregulaceae archaeon | reverse complement strand
TGGATCAACCTTGGCAAGGAAGAGAACGGAAACGGAGAGAAGTACTGCGATAAAGAGAGGAGGAAGGTAACTTGTAGAAAGGAGACAGAGGATAATCGCTCCGAGGCCGGTAATCAGTTTGAGAGTGGTATTGACTTCCCGCAGGCCATTTTTCTGGGCGATATCCTCAAGGAATTCTTCATACATATACGCTGTACATCCTTCTCATTCACCATTCTCTCTTTTCATCTGCCCTTTCCAGTATCCGAAAACCCAGCCGACCATGATACCGCCGATGGCTGCCTGGAGCGCGAAGAGCCCCGATTCAACCTCAGCACTTGGCGGAGTCCATTGCCAGATGAATGGCTGGAACTCCTCTTCTGCATTCCCGGTCATTTCGGCGATCCGGGCTGAGCCAATGGTATCTGACCCTTCAAACTCTGCATTCGTCATCGTTGAACTTGTATAGATAAAGATGATACAGAACATCAATACCGCGATTCCCGCAACGAACTCGAGCTTGTATCGGAATACCATCAGGATTCACTCCGTGCTGTGATGATCTTTTCTTCGGGGAATATCTTCAGCCGAAGGAGAATGTCAGGCTTCAGATGGACAATGTACTTGAATACCAGGGCAAGGACAATCCCTTCAACAACAGCAAGAGGGACCTGGGTGAGGGCAAAAATCCCTGAAAAGAGCAGGAAGGAGCTTGCTACACCGCCAACTTCAGCAGGATAGGCTAGTGCAAGTTCAAGCGAGGTGGTGAAGTACGTGAAAATGTCTGCAAGAAAACAGGCAAGGAATACCGTGAAGTACATGTTTATACGAGAATACCGAAGTGCACGGTATACGAGATATCCCACGACAGGTCCTACGACTCCCATCGAAATTAGGTTCGCACCGAGCACCGAAAAACCACCGTGCGCAAGGAAGAGACTCTGAAAGAGAAGCACAATCGCGCAGATAATTGTGGTGATCCATGGACCGAAGCAGACCGCAGAAAGTCCTGTTCCGGTTGGATGGGAACAACTCCCGGTGACTGAGGGGAGCTTCAAAGAAGAAAGAATAAAAATAAATCCTCCTGTCACGCCAAGAAGGGGAAGTGATTCACGATCCGCTTCAAGGACTTTTTTCAGCCGGTATATGCCAAATACAAGACACGGCAGTGCTAGTAACCACCAGAAAATAGCCCACTGGATCGGCAGGAATCCTTCCATGATGTGCATCGCATCTTACCTCAATATTTTTTGTCTTAAAACAAATTCATTTGTATTAATGTCGTGATATTTATTTCTTGCTTACCGTCCATGCCACGAGAGAGATAATACCCGGCTAGAGGTAGAATGTTCCAATCAGTATTCCGAATGCTGCAATGATGAGGATCGCAAATATTGCCGGATTCCAGGCAAGCACCTTTTTTCCATCGAGCACACTTACGGGGAGCATATTGAAGGCTGCAATCATTGCGTTCACCTGGAGGCCGACCATTCCAAGGGTAATGGGGAAACCTCCTAACGAATCAGCGGGATCCAATATGGCGCTAGTAATAAGGAGAACTGCAAAAGGGAGGCAAAGAACCAGGTTGGTCACAGGGCCTGCGGCAGAGATCTTTCCATTCTGCTCCCTTGTGACCCCTGAACCGTAAATCATAGTCGCACCAGGAGCCGCAAAAACGAGCCCGATGAGGGCTGCCAACACCACAGCGACGAGGAGCATAATATTATCCTTGCGGAATTCTGCCCAGTACCCGAAATGCATTGCAGTGAACTTGTGCGCCAGTTCATGCAGGACGAAACCGATCCCGACCGTCACCATAGAGAGGACAAGGAATATGAGATAGTTTCCCAGGGTTGTCTCTTGAATTGGATTTCCCATCCATACGCCCACTCCCCCGGTAAAAGCAAGTGAAAATGCGATGGAAATGGCAAACCAGGCTATGATGAGATCGTACCGCTCCCTTCGTGAGATTCGTTCGAGCATGGGTCTTTCCCTTACTAATATGGCATTCATACGGGATATCTGTTATCACAGAGCGAGCACCAGCTTTAAATTCCCTTCCGTGCCGTTACTATATGCTATGCCGATAGATGCCCTGAGAGCGGAGATCAACAGGATCGACCTGCAGATAATCGATCTCATCGCCGAGCGACAGAAGATTGCAGGAAGAATAGCCCAGATCAAGACCAACGAGGGGCTGCCCATCCATGATCGGAAGAGAACCCATGAGGTACTGGAAGGTGCCTTTAATGCAGCAGTGGAGAAGAATATCAATCCCGTATTTGTGCAGAAGATTTTCGAACTACTTATTGAGATGAGCGAAGAACGACAGCGCGAATGCTCGGGTGAAGGGAATCTTCCCTGAACATCTCAAATATTTCTCATCCGTTACATCCTGTTTGTATTCCTTATCCCGCCGGCCGTTGAGAAATTCTGGAAGCTATCCGGCTTTGATGATAGAAGTATAAGGTAACCGATAGGTTCCCATATTCATTTCCTGGCTACGGATGGCCTTCAAATATTGACAGTGAAAGAGAATATTTTTCGATCACAGGTTAGAGGATCTCGAGGATCAGAATGATTCCGAGCAGGATCATGACAACTCCCATGATCACTCTGACCCCCCTGCGTGAACCGGTTTGCAACTGTTCGAGTCTCTCAACGGGAAGGCCAAATGCGAATACTCCAAGGATTATCACGAGAGGCAGAATAAAGAAGAGGTTGTAGAGGAGAAGATAGGGGATTCCCTCCAGAATACTCATCCGATTCGAGAGGATGGACAGAATTGCAAGGTAGATGCCACCTGTGCAGGGCAGCTCAAACATACCTACCAGTATTCCTACAACAAATGCAGCAGGGATTGATGCTTTCTTTATATATGGTTCAATGATCCCCTTTCCACGTTCTGGTATCGAGAGAAGAGCGGGTCCCTTCTCACCGCCAGCTACTGAAAGGATGCTGTAAATACCTGCGCCAATGGCAAAAAAAGCTGCAAGGATTGAGATTATTCTTGAAATACCCGCTGACTGGACAATGGCAAAAATACCGAGACCAGACAGGAAATAAAAACAAAAGACTGCGAATATGAATACCGATCCTACGATAAGCATCTTCTTCCGGGACTCAAGAGAGATCAGGGAGAGGATGAGGATGATGAGAACTGCGAATGCGCAGGGATTTATCCCGTCTGCGAGAGCTGCCATTATGACGAGCGGAACGGTAAGGGTGCCTGCCGAAGTCTCTCCGTTTAAAACTACTTGATCTCCTGTATCATTTAACGGTGTGCCATTGACAGCATCAGCGAGACCGGTGGTGATTTCATCGTATCCCGTGAGGGATATATTTCTGACGAATACTGTCGGAACAGGGATAAAACCGGTCCTGTAATAATCTCTGAATGAATGAAAGAGTTCAAGGTTTTCGTCACTCTCCATGATATCGATGTAATGGATCACTACATCCGGACGGGTGCTTCCGAATTCATCGATGAAAGGATGAGTTTTCAGGCATTCACCACAATTCTCGTTAAAGAAAAAATAAAGAACTGGTTTTCCATTTTCAAATTCTGCAGGAGAAAATGTTCCGTTGTTCCAAACTGGTAACGGGGATACTCCACCCTCTTCACGGATATCTTCAGCGAACGAAAGGGGAGCGAATAAGAGGCAAAGGATGACAAGCAGGAGAGTATAGTGTAACCAATTCTGTAACATCCTCTTCATCCCTTCCCTGTATATGATTAATCCTGGTAAATCATTGTACCAACACCCTCGTCGGTGAACATTTCGAGGAGGAGGTTGTGGGCGATGTTTCCATTTATCACATGGCCAAACTGAACCCCGGCTGTTACCGCATTCACAATCGAGGTGACCTTGGGAATCATTCCCTCGGCAACAACTCTAGTGCTGATCAGGTCCTCAGCCTCGGATGCTTTCAACCGGCGGTATACCTGCGTCCTCGGTGCATTCATGATTCCATCCACATCGGTCATATTAATCAGTTTATAGGCATTTAATGAGACCGCAATCTCCCCGGCAGCAGTGTCTGCATTGATGTTCAGACTCTGCCCGTTGCGATCGATTGCGATGGGTGAAATAACCGGGATATATCTGTTATCGAGAAGAGTGTTGAGCACCGCAGGATTGATCTCCTCAATTTCGCCGACGTGACCCAGATCCACTTCCTGTTCCCTCCCATCAACATTAATCTTTTGCGGGGTCATCTTTCTGGCGATGATCAGGTTACCATCATTTCCTGATATGCCAACCGCCTTTCCGCCACATTTTGCAATAAGGGATACAATATTGCTATTGATCTTTCCGACAAGCACCATCTGTGCAATTTCAAGCGTCTCTTCATCGGTTATCCGGAGGCCGCCAACAAATTTCGGTTGTTTTCCAAGCGCTTTCATTTTTTCGGTGATCTCAGGGCCCCCGCCATGAACAAGCACTACCTTGATTCCCACAATCTGGAGGAGGACAACATCGGAGATCGCCTTATCGAGGATGACTCCATCCACCATTGCATGACCGCCCAGCTTAATCACCATCGTTTTTCCGTGGAACTGCTGGATGTAGGGGAGTGCCTCGGTCAGAACCTCTTCACGTTTCATGTTGTATACCTTCCGTTAATTTCAACATATTTTTCAGTAAGATCGCAACCCCAGGCGGTCGCAGATCCGGGGCCGTTATGAAGATCGAGTAAAAAGATTACTTTCTTCCCCTGCATGGCTTTTTTTGCTGCAGCAAGATCAACCACAATCTTCCCATCGCACACAAGGGGACATGAGGAGGTTCCGTCACTTATCCGGAGATCAACGGCATCAGGATCAAAACGGACTCCTGCCCTCCCCGCGGCGGCGATCACTCTCCCCCAGTTGGGATCTTCCCCATAGAGCGCTGTCTTTACGAGGGGCGATGATACTATTGTACGTGCCACAGTCGCTGCTTCCTCCTCTGAAGGAGCACCAAGCACGGAAACCTCAAGAAGCTTCGTCGCACCTTCGCCGTCCATCGCAATCTGGATAGCCAGCATCCTGCAACACTCTTCCAGAGCACGGGACAATTTTCCATAATCAACGGAACCGGCAAACCCGGTGGCAGTACAGAGCGCAACATCATTGGTGCTCATATCCCCGTCAACGACAATCCGGTTGAAGGTCCGGTTTGCTGCCTGTTTGAGGGTGGAGGAGAGGTGTGAAGCAGGGACATCTGCATCAGTATACAGAAAGGCCAGCATGGTCCCCATGTTGGGTGCAATCATCCCACTTCCTTTCGTTATGCCTCCCACGGAAAATCCGTCCCCCCTGATAAGGGCATGCTTTTCAGTCAGATCGGTGGTCATGATAGCTCTTGCAGCAAGGGTCTCTGCCTGATGGCTGTGCTCCAGGAGAGGGGCTATGCGATGACACTGGGCTTCTATCCGTGGCAGGTCAAGATACCGCCCGATTACCCCTGTGCTTGCAACCCCGACATGGTCCGGGTCTGTGCCAAGCTCCCGAGAAGCAATCTCCCCCATCCTTACCGCATCGTTGTAGCCTTGTTCACCGGTATATGCATTTGCGCATCCGGAATTCACAATCACGGCATCGAGACACCCGTTTCGTATCCTCTTCTCCATGAGAATGATGGGCGGGGCTCTCACAAGGTTTGAGGTAAATACTCCTGCCGCAGCTCCACTGGCCTTTATCAAGGCAAGGCCGAATTTCCCTTCCTTGATTCCGAATGCCCTGACTCCTTCCACACCACAGATACTCTTCACGCTCTCATCTCCGGGTTTTACTCGATAGTGCTGCCCACTCCGCGTATGATATCAGCCTTTGCTATGATACCGGTGAGACGTCCTGTATGCACTACGGGGAGACGGGCAATCCTATGCGAGAGCATGAGAGCTGCGGCCTCTTCAATATCTGCATCCTCGTCAATGAGGATTGCAGGGTGGCTCATGATCTTCCTTACCGGGGTTTCCCCGATCCGGGCGAGTGCGGTTTTCGTCTTCTCCCAGTTTACAATCTCACGCAGCGGAACTTCAATCACTTCAAGGGGAGAGGGAAGCCAGAGGTCATCGGAGAGATTTCCTGTCTCGAGAAGAGAAATTATATCGGACTCCGTCACGACCCCGATAATTGCATCCTTTTCCAGGACAGGAAGGCCTCCAATCCGGTTTTTTCTGAGAAGCCCTGCTGCAATGCGGACTGGATCATCAGCCGATACCGTTACCGGGTTCCTTGTCATAATATCACGAACTTTCATAGGTATTCCTCCATTCAGGGAAGCAATCCGGGAGCCCGGAGCCCATCCCTCTCATCAAAACCACAGATGATGTTCATATTCTGTATCGCTTGTCCGGCCGCACCTTTTCCAAGATTATCGATAGCTGAGACTACCACTACCCGTTCTCCCTCACTTTCTGCCCTGATATCGCAGAAGTTACTGCCACGGACCGCAGCAAGTACCGGGGTCTGGTACCGGACGAAATATTCACCGTCGTAGTATTTCCTGTAAAGATCTTCCACCTCTTCCTGAACCATCGGTTCATTCAGGAGGATATGTGCCGTTGTCAGGATTCCGCGATTAACCGGAACCAGATGAGGGGTGAAGTAGCACCGGGTCTCTTTGTTAATGCGGCTGATCTCATTCCGCATCTCTGCAAGATGACGGTGAGCTGTCCACTTGTAGGGGTTGATATTATCAGCTACATTGGGGTAGTGGGTGGTGGCTGAGGGATTATCACCTGCGCCGCTCACCCCTGTTTTGGAGTCGTAGATAATAGTATGGGAGTTGGGGACAAGTGGAGCCGCTGCAAGAGTTGCACCGGTAGGAAAACATCCAGGATTTGAGACAAAGTCTGCCGAGCGGTATTCATCGCGATGCAGTTCGGGTATCCCGTACGGGGCTTCAAAATAATCGGTATGAGTAACACCGTATACTATTTCATAGGTTTCCTTGGGCAGCCTGTAATCAGCAGAGAGATCTACCACCTTTATCCCACGATTGAGAAGTGGCCGGGCATATGCCATGGCGGCAGTATGCGGCACAGAGAGGAAAGCAACATCGGCATCGATGGAATCGATTGAAGGATTCTCAAAATTGAGATCAATATAGCCTTTCAGGTGGGGATGCACTGAGTCTAATGGTTTTCCTGCAAGCTTCCGGGAAGTGACACAGGTCACTTCTGCCTTGGGATGTGAGAGTAACAACCGGATAAGATCTCCGCCTGCATATCCAGACGCCCCTATGATCGCGATCTTCATAAAAACCTATTCGGCGTGAGGATTTTAATGCTTTTTCCCCGGAAAAATTGGATTAATCCTTCACTCCTTACTTCGATCTCCATTTTTTTGCGAAGTAAGATCGCGCGCTTCTTCTTTTTCTGGTGGTTGCCATAGTGCTGTTCGGAAAAGGGTAGAGTATTCTTTCACGGCGTCAAACAGATTCAGCAGGTTTTTTTATTATAATGATTAATCATTACAATACACTCCGGAGGATAGAGGTAAAAATATGGGATGTATTCCAACCTGAGGCTGACCAACAGGGTCTGCCTCCATGCAAGGTGAGATGAACAACATTACAATCTTCATAAGGAGGAATGCGTTCACGGGATCATGGCTCCCGGTTCGTCCGGGATTCCTATGTATCCTTTTGGATGCAGGATTTGGATGACGATGGAAGGATCGTACACGGATAAGGAGTAACCTTACATGCCAGAATCATTTAAAGTGTCCATGGCCGGGGATGAGAAATACTATATCCCCGACCCCTCATACAAGGAGCAGGCGTGGACAAAGAACTATGCCCAGGTGTATAAAGAATTTTTAGCCGACAAAGAGGGATTCTGGGAGAAACAAGCCCGCCATCTTGATTGGTTTAAGGAGTGGGATAAAGTTCTCGAATGGAACTATCCCTACGCCAAGTGGTTCGTGAACGCCAAGCTTAATATAACTTACAATTGCCTGGACAGGCATGTTAACAACCACCGCCGAAACAAAGTTGCCCTCATCTGGAGGGGAGAGGAAGGGGAAGAAAGAATCTTCACCTATAAGAAGCTCTTTCAGGAGGTCTGCCGCTTTGCCAATGGACTGAAGAACCTCGGGGTGCAGAAGGGGGATCGTGTCTGCATTTATATGCCACTTGTTCCCGAACAGATCATCGCTATGCTTGCGTGCGCAAGGATTGGTGCAGTTCACAGTGTGGTCTTCGGAGGTTTTGGTGTTCAGGCGCTCAACATGCGGATCAAGGACGCTGAGGCCAAGATCGTGATCACCGCAGACGTGACAATCCGCCGTGGAAAGTCCATTCCGT
>JAJRBU010000034.1 GCA_028679315.1 Methanoregulaceae archaeon | reverse complement strand
CAGGTAAGGAATGGTTTATAGAAGACAGGGGAAGTTCCGGCGGGACGTATATTAATTCGGAACTGATTGCCCCGATGAGCAGGAATCAACTGAAAAATGGGGACATTCTCGATTGTGCTATAGGCGAAAGTTCGGCACGGTTCGTTTTTGTTGTTAACGAGTGAAGGTGGATGGTAGTGCACAGGACGCTGGGAGTTCCGCAGACACAGGCACTGGTACTACGCCATCTCGTATCTGCATCCTTCCTTGTAGTCATATTTCTTACCATTGTACCCGCATCGGCAAGCGTCTTTATCCACAACGGAAGTGAGAATGCCGGATCGATCCAGGACCTTATCAACTCCTCCAGTAGCGGGGACAGCATATATCTTACAGGCGGAAAATATAATGAGAACATCATCATCAACCGTCCAATCGTTTTTGGTGCCTTGGACACAAATGATCTGCCGGAGATTGTCCCGGACGGATCCGATGCGGGAATTGTTATTGCTGCCGATGGTATTACGATCCATGGCGTGATAATTTCAGGAAAAGGACCGTACGGGCTTCTCATACAATCGGACAATAACCGGGTCAGCGCGATCAATATCAGCGGATTCGATAGGGGAATCGGCCTGAAATCGGCGATTAACAACGTCCTGTCTGAAAACATAATCACGAACAATTCGCTGGGTATCGATATCGACCGGACCTCCCGATCCAATATCTTTTACCTGAATTATTTTGACAATCCCGATGATGTAGCCATGCAGTCAGTGGACAATACCTGGTTTTCAAACAGGCAGACCTACACCTACAAAGGAAACAGTTTTACCGGACCCCTGGGAAATTTCTGGAAGGCATATGACGGCACCGACAGCAATGGTAAAGGGATAGGGGATACAGTCTATGTCATACAGCAGATAACCGGCGGCACATTTTCCGGCATGGAGATAACGGATCGTGCCCCCCTGGTCAGTCTGCCTGAAAAATATACACTGGTGGGTACTACGAGCATGTTTAACACCTCCGGTTCAGACGGGATGTTAAATCCGCCGGAATTCTCGTTTCCCTCAAATCCCTTCGGCATTCAGGGCATCCCATCCGGCCAGCCACCCGGCGGCACAAATGCACCGAATCAACTCAATCCATTCCTCATCTTGCTGGTACACTACTGGTGGATAATTCCTATCGCAATTATAGCAGCTGCTGTTGCCGGAGTGTGGTTTGAAAGAGGATGGAGGCGAAGAGGATCTTCAGGCATTCACGATGAGGTAGATGGGCGACCCTCAAAAAACGTGACCCTGGTAAAAAAACCCGGAGAAGGGGATATGTCGGGAGTACAGAACCACCAGCATTATGCAGCACGCCTTCCGCCTGCCCTTGAGAAGAAATATCCTACCGCAGAATACCTTGCCGAGGGAGGGGTTTCACGGGTATTCCGTGCATGGGACGAAAAAGAGGGGCGGGATATTGCCGTTAAGATACCGATCCGTTTTGATGAAGTGACGGGTACCCAGTTCACCAAAGAGCTTCATGTATGGGAGGGACTCCATCACAAAAATATCGTCGAGATCTATGCTGCGAATATCTTCCCGGTACCCTATATCGAGATGGAGTATGTTGAATCATCCCTTGCATCCATACAGTTCCCTCTTGACACAGTCAGGGCTGTATTAATTATTGCGGGTATTGCCCAGGGTCTCCAGTACGCTCACGGTCAGGGGATTGTTCACAGGGATATAAAACCTGAGAATATTATGGTTACCCGTGACGGCACACCGAAGATTTCAGACTGGGGGCTCTCCAAAGCGGAAGGGACAAAGCAGTCCGGCATGATCGGGTTCTCCCTGGAATACGCTGCACCTGAACAACTCGCCCCGAACATCTATGGCGAACCCGGCCCCTGGACCGACATCTACCAGCTCGGCGTCATCTTCTATGAGATGCTGGCCGGGCACGTACCCTTCAACGGAAGCGGCATGGGAGAGATCACCCATGCAATCCTGCATGAAGATCCCCGCCCGTTTATCCTGAACGGGCCGTATGCGGCAGAGATCAGGGAAATCATCATGAAATGCATGCACAAGAATCCGAAGGAGCGGTACGGTTCAGTTGAAGAACTCCTCGATGACCTTGAAAAAATCAGGATCTGAGAACCGGAGCGGTCTAAAAAAAATAAAAGAGTGATGGTATAGGACCGCTTTTATGCCAAAGAGGGTTTCGTTTCTGGTGTTTAATTGCCTTTATACAGAATCCTGGAAGGCTGCATCTAGTATTTTCGACATTGGCATGCCAAATGTTCACGAACCGGTCGGGGGTGTTCCGGACGGTGGGGTGCCAGATGGATGTGTTCCGTTCCTCATCATTCCCTCCGGGGAAGGGCCTGAGGGGGGTGTTCCATTCCCCATCATTCCTCCCTTGGTCCTGTTTGTCATTATGCCGGACGGTGGGGTACCGTTTGGTGCCGCAGACCGATTGAACACCGGGCGGTCATTGGTGCCCGCTGACTGGTCGGGGGTAGTGATGGACGAAGCTGAACTGCCAGCGGATT
>JAJRBU010000224.1 GCA_028679315.1 Methanoregulaceae archaeon | reverse complement strand
TGAGGGAGTAGGGTGCCGTGGTTCTCCTTTACGACTGATACCGTTCGTCCCTGGTATGCTCTGATCCCGCCCCGGAAAGAAATCCATAAGTGACGGTAAAAAAGTTGGATTTGTTTATTCGTCCTTGACCACGACGCCCCAATCTACGACATAGAATCCATCACGGACGATTTTTTCGGGGGATGTCACCGGTTCGGGGGCGGCGACCAGCGGTTCTGCGTATGATGCGGGAAGTTGAGAGAGGAGAGCAACAGGTTTTTTTTAAAGAAGAAGACGACCACGACTGAAACGAGTGCTGCGAAGGGGAATATGATTTTTATGATTCATAGTGAATTAAAAAGAATTACTTCAGGTCCCCGTCTGCATGAAAACCCTGTACTTCTCCTGTTCTAGGTATGCATCAAAAAGGACCAGGGCAAGCATTGCCTCGGCCACCGGCATGAGCCGGGGGACGATGCAGGGATCATGCCTCCCCGTAATAGCGATCGTCTGCTCATCTCCTGATACGCTCCGGGTTTTCTGAGGGAGCGCGATCGATGCCGTGGGTTTGACCGCGATCCGTACCACGATCTCGTTCCCGTTGCTGATCCCCCCAAGGATCCCCCCCGCATGGTTGGAGAGAAATCCGGTGACATCCATGGGATCGTTGTGCTCGCTCCCCTTCAGGCGTGCAGAGGCAAACCCGTCCCCGATCTCCACCCCCTTCACCGCACCGATCCCCATCATGGCACCGGCTATCTGCGCATCGAGCTTCCCGAAGACCGGGTCGCCAAGCCCGGGAAGGACCCCCGTCGCCGAGATCCGGATGATCCCCCCCACCGAGTCGCCAGATTGCCTGGCCTTCCTGATCTCGTCTTCCATTGCAGCGGGGTCTGACACTCCGTGTATCTCCTCAACCATCGCGGATATGTCGATCCCTATCCTGGCAAGGCACTTTGCCGCGACGGCGCCGGCTGCGACCCGTCCCACCGTCTCACGGCCCGACGACCTCCCCCCGCCCCGGTGATCACGGATTCCATACTTCTCCTGGTAAGTGTAATCGGCATGGCCCGGCCGGTAGACATCCCGGAGCGCGTCGTAATCAGAGGAACGGACATCAGCGTTCCGCACGAGCAGGGCAACCGGCATCCCGGTCGTCTTCCCTTCAAACACCCCGGAAAGGATCTCCACCCGGTCCGGTTCAGCCCTGGGCGAGGTGAGCGGGCTCGTCCCCGGCCGTCTCCGATCGAGCATCGGCTGGATATCTGAAGGAGAGAGAGGGAGTCCTGCCGGGCACCCGTCAATCACCACCCCGATCGCGAGCCCGTGGCTTTCGCCAAATGTCGTGATGCGAAAAGATCGCCCGAACGTGTTCATCACATCGCGCTCCTGATCAGGTCGAGGGGGGGAGCGATCCCGGTAAAGTGCCGGAACTGGGCAGCAGCCTGGCGTACAAACATCTCGGTCCCCGGGATTGTCTGGCACCTGGAATTCCTGGCAATCCGGAGGAGCGGGGTCTCGGGAGGGGTATATACCAGGTCGAAGACGGTCATTGTGGAGCGGAGCTGGTGTTTCTGGAGAGGGCTCTTCAGTTCAGGTTCCATGCCGACCGGGGTCGCATTGACCACAACGGCTGGATCGAGACGGTCAAATGCTGAAGGAGGCCCGTATGAACATCCAAACCGCTCTGCCATCGATGCTGCTTTCTCAACGGTCCGGTTCAGGATGGTGACCTCCATATCGAGCGAGAGGAGGGCGTATACCGCCGCGGCGGCTGCACCCCCTGCACCCAGTACTACCGCCTTTTCGCCCCGGTGGTCAGAGAGAGGCTCACGGATTCCAATCCAGTCGGTGTTGTACCCAAAGCGCCTTGTGCCGCACCGTACGACGGTATTGACGGCCCCGATGGCATTCGCATGGACCTCGACATCGGTCAGGGTGGATAGGATCTCCTGCTTGAACGGGATGGTCACCGATAACCCGCGGAGGTCTGTCTCATCGGCAAGCCGGAGGATCCGGGAGAGATCAGGGTCCTGGAACCGGAGGTAATGGCAGGAAAGCCCGTAATGCTTAAAGAGGCGATTGAAGAGGAGCGGGCTCCTGCTCTGGGTTGCCGGGTATCCGGCAATGGCATAGAGGCGAGTCCGGGGATCCCATAAATCAACATCAGTGAGAATCCGGGCCTCGGCCACTTCCGAATCAGGGATCCCGGAACCTTCCAGAAAACTGACAAGGCTCTCCCGGGCCTGGCGCGGGACCGTCCCTTCATCGAGGAATTTCCTGATCACAAGGACGACCTCGTTTTGGCTCTTTAGGGAGGTATCAATGCGAAAGTCAGCCGCTGCAGCATAGAGAGGCCGGCGAAGTTCGAGCAGTTCATGGATCTCTTCACGCAGGGGGTGGGTGGTAAGGGGGGGCCGGGTTGAGGCAGCAATCCTCTTTTCGATGACTGCTTCGTCCGCTTCAAGCAGGACCATGGTGCTCCCCTTTCGCAACAGTGCGACGTTGACCGGGTCGAGGATCGCACCGCCCCCGGTCCCGATCACCGCATCTCCTGGCGAGAGGGCGCGGATCACCTCGCGCTCTCGTGCCCGGAACCCCTCCTCCCCCTCGCGGTGGAAGATCTCGTGGATGGTCATTCCTGCCGATGCCTCGATCATGGCATCGGTGTCAAGGAACGGCACCGCGGTCAGGCGGGAGAGGAGGCGCCCGGTCTCTGTTTTTCCCGTACCCCGGAATCCAATCAGAACAACTCTCATACAAGTCTCTCTTGCTGTAATATATCCCAGAACTCCGGAAAAGACTTGCTGACGCAGCCGGCATCCATCACCGTCACCCCGCCAATGGCAAGCCCGAGTACGGCAGCGCTCATAGCCGTCCGGTGATCACCAGCAGGATCGATCCTTCCCCCGTGCAGGGGTGCAGGCCGGATCGTGATCGAGCCGTCCTTCTCTGCCATGACATTCCCGCCAAGCTGCTGGAGGGTTGCGAGGATGGCAAGGATCCGGTTGCTCTCCTTGAACTTCAGGTGAGAGATCCCCAAAAACCGGGACGGGGACCTGGCACAGGCGGCGACCATGCAGAGGGTCTGCACGGTGTCGGGGGAATTTGACAGGTCCATCTCGATTCCTTCAAGGGAGCCATCACTTTCTAGCATGATGCAGTCATCTGAGCAGGATACCCGGCATCCCATGGCGGCAAGGGCATCGAGAAACTGCCTGTCACCCTGGACTGATCCAGGCGCGAGGGAAGAGATGCGAACCCTTCCCCCGCAGACAGCGGCTATGGCAAAAAAGTACGAGGCTGATGAGTAATCGCCTTCCACCCGGTATGTCCTTCCGCAATACCCGCTGCCGGGATTCACGATGAAGTGGTCGTACCCTTCACGATCCACCCTGACCCCGAACGCCTCCATGACATCAACGGTCACTTCGAGATACGATCGGGATACGGCTCCCGGAAGGAGGATGAGTTCAAGCGGAGACTCTGCATATGGTGCTGAGAGGAGGAGGGAGGAGGCAAACTGGCTGCTCACCGTGCTGTCGACCCGCACGGTCCCACCCCGCAGGGTCCCTTCGACCATCAGGGGGGGAAACCCTGCTGTCTCGAGATACCGTATCTCTCCTCCCAGGCAATTCAGGGCGGTGACCAGTCCTCCGACCGGCCGCTCTTTCATCCGCGGACTTCCGGTGATGATCAAGGGGCTCCTGCAGAGGAGGGCGACAGAAGTCAGGAGGCGGAGGCTGGTTCCCGAATCCCCCATGTCAATGACAGTATGAGCACTGCAGTGGAGGATCCCCCCGGTTCCGGAAACCCTGATCTGTTCCCCTTCCCAATTAAGAGGGATCCCCAATCTCCCCAGGGCAGAGGCCGTGATCAGGGTATCATCGGACCGGAGCACCCGCTCGAGCGTACTATCCCCCCTTGCGAGGGCTGCGGCAATGAGGGCACGGTGCGTATAACTCTTTGAGGGGGGTGCTCTGATGGTGATATCGACCGCTCCGGATCGTTCAAGCGTGATGTTCATTCCGGCACCTTCACCTCCGGGTAACAGCCCAGTTCACGGAACCTGGACTTTTCCCGGAGAGCAGCAAGGGCATCATGGCAGGCCGGAGCATTGGCAAGATCGATGAAGAACAGGTACTCCCCCATCCTCCGCTTCGATGGCCGGGACTCGATCCTCGTGAGGTTGATCCCATGCTCTGCAAATACCCCGAGGATCTGGTACAGGAGACCGGGCTGGTCTTTCTCGGGATCGACGAGGATGCTGCACTTGGAGCAGCCCTCCTCACTCCCACGCGTCCCAGAGATCCGGATGAACCGGGTGGTATTGCCCGGGTTGTTCTCGACATTGTTCCGGAGGATGGGGAGATTATAGAGATCGGCCGTCATCCTGGATACAATAGCAGCAGACCCGGGAGTATGGGTAAGTTCCCGGGCACTTGCCGAATTGCTGCTGGTATGGATGACCGGGATCTTCAGTTCATTGGTGATCCTGCTGCACTGTTCATGGGTCTGGGGATGGGCATAGATCACGGTGACAAGGTCAAGAGGGGTGAACCCAGCCAGGTAGTGGTGGACCGGCATATAGAGTTCAGCAGTGATAAAGACCCGGTGTTGGAGCAGTCCGTCAAGCGATGCTCCAACCCCTCCCGCCTCGCTGTTCTCGATCGGGACCAACCCATCACCAAACCCTTCCTCGACCCTGGAAAAGATCTCGTGGATGGTAGGGGCAAGGAGGATCCCCCCGCCATATACCCTGACCGCGAGTTCATGGGAGAAGGTCCCTTCCGGCCCCAGCACGAAAAGAGTCATCGCTTCACCATCGCGTTGATCAGATAATCGGTCTCCTCAGCAGCGGTCCTGCTGTACCCTTCGAAAAACTGCGCATTATCAACAAAGATCTCCCGGAATGCTCCCGGATCCCCGGTCCTGATCGCTGTATGGATCTGCCCAAACGATGCCTCGCACGCTGCAAGGACAGGGGGCAGGTACGGATTTTTCGTCAGCATGTCCGCGTAAAGGTCGGGGTCCTGCGAAAGCAGCCGCCCTACCAGCCCCATCTCGATCTGGTAGACCGGGCTCCGGTAGGGCCCGGTTGCTTCCGGGCTCATCCCGAGCCTCCTCATCGTCTCGGCGACCGTAAGCGTAACACAGTGGGTCAGGCCCTGCACCACTGCCATCATCCGGTCATGCTCCTCAGGGGTGGAGAGGGTGATCCTTGCCCCCTGCCGCTCAAAGATGGAGAGAAAGGATGTCAGGGATGCATCATCGATCCGCGCCGGTGTGGCGATGATGGTCTGGCCGCTGAGGGACGAGACGGTCGGTCCGAACATAGGATGGAGACCGACGACCGATGCGCGGGATGCGAGCATCGCTGCAACTGGGCCGGTCTTCAGGGAAGTGAGGTCACACAGGATCTGCTCCTCGCTGAGGAAGGGGGTAATATCCTGTATGACGGGGATGGTGTCACGGATCGGCACTGATATCATGAGAATATCGGACGACACAGCGAGATCAAGGCACCGTGAGAAACAACTCCGCCCGCAGACCTGAACCTCGTGCCCGGCCCGGGAAAAGATTCCCGAAAAGAGGGTCCCCATCTTTCCGGTCCCCCCGATGATTCCCACCTTCATGGCATCACTTCTCAATGATACGCTCCCTGACTGCAATGCCGAAGTGCCTGCCGGCCTGGAGGATCCTTCCAAGGACGCGGTCCCCGGGGTCCAGTGCTACAACCGAGACCGGCACCCCGCTCTCTCCGACGAGGCGGACCGTCTCTGCATTCTGGAGGACGAGGCTTGCTTTCACCTCTCCTGCTTCTGCTTCTACGAGAAGGAGCGGCCGGTGCTCGATCTTGACCCGGCCTACCCCTGCATCCCTGAGCGAACCGGCATGGGTGACGGCAAGTACATGATCCCCCGCTTTCAGGTCCGAGAGGTAAGCGGTCTTTCCCCCGGGGACCAGGGTATATGCATGCACTGCACCGGCATTAACCCGGAACGGTCGGGGATTGACATAGGGATTTTCCAGCGTCTCTGCCTGCACCAGGAGCAGGGCAGATGAAGTATTTCCGACAAGGATCCCCTCGCCGTCCGAGAGCATCGAGACGGTGTCGACACAGACCCTGTCGCCCATCCCGATCGGGCGGATCGCGGTGATGGTGAACGGCACAAGGTCGACTGACCCTGCACCGGCCTTTACCAGGGTCCCGATCGTTTTGATCAAGGCAGGATCGGCATCCCTCACGAGGACCCCGCATACCCCCTTTTCAAGCACCGTGAGGGCCACTTCCGCCTCCTCCCTGCTCCTGACCACCGCGATGATCCGGTCCGAGACGGCAACGAGGTTTTCAAGGGGGATCACCCGCCAGTCACCGGTCTCAACGATGACATAGCACTGTCCCGCAAGCCCTTCTGCCTCGGCAAGGGACGCTCCTCCCTCGATCCGGACCTCGAAGACATCGGTTCCCCATCTGAGATCCCCGTCGTCTGAGACGACGGTCACTCTCCCAAGCGCCTTTACCGGTTGTGCCGAAGGGGCGACGACCACATCTGCCCCGCTCTCGAGCGCGGTCGTGACAAGTTCCTTTCTGAAGGGACGGACATCAACCCAGAACTCTTTCATTGGCACCCCTTCAGTGCCTCATCGGGATCAACATTCTCATGGACAACCTTGCAGAGCGCCTCTACAAAGGCACGGGTATTGTCCCGCTGGAACGCATTCCGCCCTACACAGACCCCGGCCCCGCCGGCTTTCACCGAATCGCGGATGGCAATGAGGGTCTCCAGGTCACCGGCCTTCTCTCCCCCGGCAATGAATACCGGTACCGAGCATGCCGCAACGATCCTGGCAAAGGAGGCTGGATCCCCGGTATAGTTGGTCTTGATGAGATCGGCTCCCAGTTCTTCGGCAACCCGGACACAATGCCCGACGGTCGATGGAGCGTATGGGTCGATTCCCTTCCCCCTCGGGTAGATCATCACGAGGAGGGGCATCCCCCACCGGTTACATTCCTTGACCACGATGGCTGCCTCCTCGAGCATCTTGGACTCGTTCGGGGCTCCGAGGTTTATATGGATAGAGACGGCATCGGCGCCAAGCGCGATCGCCTCCTCGACCGTGCAGACCAGTACCTTGTCATTTGGGTCAGGATTCAGGGAGGTGCTTCCCGAGAGGTGAACGATCAGGCCGATATCCCGACCCCGCCTCCGGTGTCCCCGTTTCACGATCCCCTTGTGGAGGACGATCGCATTTGCCCCGCCATCGCTCACCTCGGAGATGGTCTTTGTCATGTCCGTCAGTCCTTCGATCTGGCCGAGCGTAAACCCGTGATCCATGGGTACGATCACGGATCGGCCGGTGTTCCGGTTCATGATCCGTTCAATCCGGATCTCTTTTCCTATCATCGCTTATCCCTCCAGAAATTTGTATGCTTCTTCTGCGGTCCTGCCTTCATGCACGATCAGTCCTGCAGCCCGTACAAAGCGGTCCGGGGTCCGGTGCTGGAAGGCGTTTCTCCCGATCGAGATGCCGGCAGCCCCACCCTGCATCGCCCCTTCGATCATCTCCATGGTCGACCGGTCATCGGTCTTCGATCCCCCGGCTACTACGATCGGCACAGGGCAGCCCCGGGTCACGGTCCGGAAACTGTCAGGGTCACCGGTATAGACCGTCTTGACCATGTCGGCGCCCAGTTCTGCAGCCACCCGGGCGGCAAGGGCAACATGGTCGACATGGTGTTCATCCTTGATCTTCCTTCCTCTCGGGTACATCATGGCAAGGAGGGGCATCCCCCACTCCATGCACTCGATCGCAACACTCCCGAGATCAGCGAGCATCCGGGCCTCCGAGTCTGCCCCGATGTTGATGTGGACCGAGACGGCATCGGCCCCCATCTTAAGGGCGTTTGTCACGGAATTGACGAGCACCTTCTCGTTCGGGTCCGGGCCGATCGAGGTGCTTGCCGACAGGTGGAGGATGAGCCCGATATCCCTCCCGCTCTTCCGGTGGCCGTGAAGGGCAAGGCCGACATGGCCGAGCACGGCATTGGCTCCACCCTCGGCAACTTGGTCCACGGCTTCTCCGAGATCGATCAGTCCTGCAACCGGCCCGTTCGTGACCCCGTGATCCATGGGTACGATGATGGTTTTCCGGGTATTCCGGTCGATGATTCGTTCCAAACGGATTTCTTTTCCTCTCATACCAAACTCCCTCCATGCGGCGCATTCCAGGAATGGGCCCATGGAATCAGGCAAAATATTCAAAATAACCAAAATAGGCAGGATAGCCCAAGACAGCCCGGACTCCTCTCATTTCATTCGGGAGAACCGGTCTGCAGATGCATGGTGCGTGGTCACTGCTACGAGAGATAAAGACCCTCACGAGTGAAAAAACACTCACGAGCGGAAGTACACTCACCCTGCATTGTGCATGTTAATTGGTGTCATGGGGTATATAAATTTGATGATTGGGCTTCGAGCAGGCACCAAACTCCTGAAAAAAGTTATTTCTGGACTTTTTTAATCGATATGACATCCCCGAGGGTCGGGACAACCTTCCCCTGTTTCTTCTTCTCTTCAGATTCATCCGGGGTATCGATCAGGCGTATTGAGAGAGCTTTTTCGAGCTTGATCCGTACATCGTCCTCGGGTATCAGGTCGTGCTTCTCGATCTTCTTGATAAGGAGTTCCTTCTCCTTGAGTTCCATGGCGAGGTCCTTCTGGGAGAGGCCCCGTTCCATCCTGGCTTTCCTTATCCGCTCCCCGTAGTCATCCACGATCTCCCCCTCGATCAAATCGAGGACGTCACGCGTCCTCCTTGCGGGTGTTGTCACCCTACGAACCGCCGGACCTCCCTTTCGTGGCTCGGGCTTCTTCTGTTTCTGCACTTCGGTCCCGTATTTCGCACACTGGCTGCAGACATCGAGCTCCGCCCCTTCTACCCGGACGGTCTTGGGAGGTCCATGGATAGCGGCGCCACACATCTCGCAGAGTATTTTAGTTGACTGCACCACAATAATCCCCTCTGATTGCTCGTTGAATTCCCATTGACATTGGATTCTGATGATACATAGATTTTTTACCAGATATATTGATCCAAACAATACACAGCACTCCCGAGGACATGTACCTGGGACTGATTATCAGATGTTGTCGGCGGATTTCCTGAGAATAAAGGGGGATGTTCCTTGAGAATGTGACCCGATCTCCGGAGAATATTCATCAGAGATAAGACCAGTACAGATTGCCTGGAAAATCGCAAACATCTTTATAGCAACTTTCCCCTATAGGTACGTGAGGGAACGATGGCAGAAAGCGCCCGGCAGCCACAGGAGCCACAGAGTCCTGACGAGCAGTGCCGATTCCTGCTCGATCGCGTCAATACCCTGGAGTCCCGGAACCTGGAACTCCGCGAACAGATACGCCAGATCGAGACAGACAAGCGGTATGTCGAGACCCAGAAGATACGGTACGAGCGGGAGGTGAGGAAACTCAAGAGCGAGATCGAGCAGCTCAGGAGTCCCCCCCTTGTCATTGGCACCGTGACCGATGTGGTCGACAGCGGCCGGGTGATCGTCCGGAGCAGTGCCGGTCCCCGGTTCCTTGTCCGGAGTTCAATGTGCATCGACCCCGACCAGCTCAAGCCAGGGGTCCGCTGCACGCTCAACCAGCAGTCACTCGCGGTCATCGATATACTTCCCGAGAGCTACGATGCTGTAGTCTACGGGATGGAGGTCGTGGAAACCCCGGATGAGAGCTATGCGGATATCGGGGGGCTCGACCAGCAGATCATGGAGATCAAGGAGGCAGTGGAACTCCCGCTCAAGCGTCCTGAGCTGTTTGACCGGATTGGGATCGAGCCGCCCAAGGGAGTGCTCCTTCACGGGCCTCCCGGGACTGGAAAGACCCTGCTGGCTAAAGCAGTGGCCCACGAGACCAATGCCTATTTCCTGCGGGTGGTCGGCTCGGAGCTCGTCCAGAAATATATAGGGGAAGGCGCCCGTCTCGTCAGGGAACTCTTCGAGCTTGCCAAGAAGAATTCCCCCACTATCATCTTCATCGATGAGATCGATGCCGTGGGTGCATCGAGGACGGAGGCAACGACATCCGGGGATCGCGAGGTGCAGAGGACCCTTATGCAACTCCTGGCAGGGATGGACGGATTTGAACGGAGGGGAGATGTCAAGATCATCGGAGCGACCAACCGGATCGATATCCTCGACCGGGCCCTCCTGCGGCCGGGCCGGTTCGATCGCATCATCGAGATCCCCCTCCCTGATGTGGAAGGACGTCTCGCCATCCTCAACGTCCATACACGGAAGATGACCCTTGACGACGAGGTGAATCTCAGGGAGATCGCGTTCTTAACCGAGGGAAAGAACGGGGCAGATCTCCGGGCGATCTGCATGGAGGCCGGGATGTTTGCGATCCGTAAGGAGCATGACTCCATCACGAGGACCGATTTCCTCAATGCCATCGAGAAGATCGGGCTTGATTTCGACCGTCAGAAGTTAGCGAGCAGTTTCGGCGCGATGTTTGCGTGATGTGAGCCCGGATCCCATTTTTGACGTTTTGATCTCTTCTATAAAAGTGCCAGAACATTCGACAACCGACCCGGCAAAGCCCATTTTTCGGGGATGGTCGTCTCCGTGTCAGGATTTCCGGATTGTTCATAGTGCGACAGCAAGGCAGCTGATGGTACTGAGGGGTGAGAAGACTTCGTGGTGGTGACGGGGGTGCTCTGATATTTTTTGGATGAATCGGACCTTCCAGGTTCTGTCGTTCTGACCACTGGAGTTAAGGTTGACGGATGAAGGATAAATAGGACCATGTGAGCTACCGGGTTTCAGGATACGTCTGATCCCACTGATGTCAGGATTCGACTCCTCCCCATCAGGTCACCATTAAGAAGAATTTTCCCGGATTTGATCGGTGACGATACAGAAAGACGCAGAGAGGGAATCAGATACCCTGACCAGACTAAAGGGATGGAACGATGATATGCAGGATAGATTCGTTCAATGTCAGGAGTTCACAACGGTAAATGAGACAGGACCGAAGTATTCCGACTCGAACCAGGGGAGGGGAAAACACCGGAAAAAAAGGGTATCCTGGTATTCGTTACAAAACATCCGCGAGCCGGATTTAGGGGAGGAGGGTCAGGAGGTCGGATTTCAGCTGCTCAAGCCCGATCCGTTCCAGGAACCGGGCTATCCGCTCCTTCGGTGTTGCATGTTCCCGGTAATACTCGAGAAGGCGATTGACGAGGTCAAGGGCATCTCCTCTCGAGAGGTTCTCGGCCATGAGCGTCCCCATGGCAGGCCTTCTTCCACTGTTCCCCCCAAAGACCACGCTCCACCCTTTTG
>JAJRBU010000274.1 GCA_028679315.1 Methanoregulaceae archaeon | reverse complement strand
CGAGAAAGTCCAGTCGTGCATTGATCTCCTTCAGGATCTGTCTGGCGATCCCGGCCTCTTTCTCGGTCAGGGCAAGGTCGCGGAAGAACCGGATGCAGTCATGGACCGGCATGTCGGTGATGTCGATGATAGATTTTTCCTGCACTCTGACCGCCAGGACCTTCTCCTTGAGCCTCTTCCCCCCGCATTTCTGGCAGGGCGATATCCTCATGAAGCGTTCGAGCTCCCGTTTCCGGTACTCGGACTGGGTCTGGTGGTAGAGGCGCTGGGCCTGGGGGAGAAGCCCTTCCCACGAACCGGTATGGGCCCAGTGCCCCTCGCCGTTCTTCATGCTCATGGAGAACTTGATCTTCTCTTCAGAGCCAAACATCAGGGCATTGTACTGGTCCTCGCTGATCTCCCTGATCGGGGTGAAGATGGAGAATCCGTAGTGGCGGGCTACTGCGGCAAGATACTGGCTCCGGTAACCATCGAGGAAGTTCCGGTAGAGGGCAACTGCCCCGTCGGCGATTGAGATGGACTTGTCAGGGATGATCAGGTCGGGGTCAAATTCCATCTTTATCCCAAGCCCATTGCACTCCTCGCATGCCCCGAAGGGGCTGTTGAACGAGAACATCCGCGGCTGGAGTTCCTCAAAGGTGATCCCGCAGACCGGGCATGCCATGGTTGCCGATAACAGAGTGTCGGTCCCTGCCTCATCGACGACAATCATCAGCCCTCCTGACTTGGCGAGTGCTACCTCGCATGCCTCCACGAGCCGGGAACGGTCTGAGGGATCCAAGCGGTCGATGACGACCTCAATATCGTGCTTCCGGTACCGCTCGAGCGTGACCTCTTCGTCAGTCCTGTGTATCTCGCCGTTGATCCGTACCCGCAGGTACCCTTCCCGGTTCAGGTCTTTGAGCAACTGCTGGTAGGTCCCCTTCTTCTGCCGGACGACCGGGGAGAGGATGGTGACCGTCCCGGTCATCCCCTCGCTGATCGTGTCCGCGATCCTTTCCGGAGACTGCGACTCGATCCGGATGTGGTGCACAGGGCAGTAGGCAGTTCCAATCCTGGCGAAGAGGAGTCGTAAGTAATCGTAGATCTCGGTGACGGTGCCGACCGTGCTCCTCGGGTTCTTGCTGGTGCTCTTCTGCTCGATGGAGATAGCCGGCGATAACCCTTCGATGGCATCCACATCCGGCTTGCTCATAAGCCCGAGGAACTGCCGGGCATATGCCGAGAGCGATTCGACATACCGCCGCTGGCCTTCGGCATAGATGGTGTCGAATGCGAGCGTGGACTTGCCCGAACCGGAGAGGCCGGTGATGACGATGAACTTGTCCCGCGGGAGCTCGACCGTGATATTCTTCAGGTTATGCTGCCGTGCCCCGCGGATCACTATGTTTTTCATTCTTCCTGCGGGATCACTTCTCTCTTCCAAGCATATAGAGATCCGCATCACGGTAAACTCCGGCGGGGTGAAACCAGGAAAGTGAGACCTGACCGACATTGCCTGCCAGCTGTGTTTCTCCCAGCATGAAGGTGAGGGTTAAACCTGTGAACTTCACAGTATTGTGGGATAAGTGGGAAGGGAGAGATAATGCAGAAGGTGTACGTAATCGGGCATCGCCAGCCTGATACAGACAGCATCGGAAGCGTGATCGGGTATACCGATCTCCTCAACTCCCGGGAACCGGGCCGGTATATCGCCTCGTATTCCGGTGAACTGAATGCCGAGACAAGGTTTGCCCTCTCGTACTTCGGGGTCGCTGCACCCCTCGAGATATCAAGCGTCGAACCGAATGTCGGTGACATCCCGTTCTTTTATACCCAGAAAGCTCCGGCAGACATGCCTACCATCGATGTTGCTGCCATGATGGACGAGTACGAGATCCGGAATATCCCGATCACCGATAACGAAGGGAAGTTACTCGGGCTGGTGAGCGAGCACGGGCTTGCAAAGGCGTACGTTACTCCCCGGCGGGAAGCCCAGCTCTCCATCGGCCCGATCGCACTCTCGACGCTGGCCCGGATCCTGGATGCCCGCATCTGTGTCAAAGGAAAGGAGGAGATCTGCGGAAAGGTCGAGATCGTGATCGATGCCCTCCATGTCGCCCTTTCCCGTCTGACCCGGGAGGACATCGCCGTGGTTGGTGACAATGAACCGGCCCAGCTTGCCATGATCTCGTCCGGGATCGCTGCCCTCGTGATTGCTGAAGGTGCCCCGGTAGGGAGCCGGACGCTCGAGGCAGCGTCGGCAAAAGGCGTTTCGATCCTGGCCAGTCCGCTCGATGCATTTTCAGTCGGGAGAATGGTGCATCTCTCCCTTCCTGCAGGTGCGGTTCTTGCGACCGATGTCCCGGTCCTCCGGATCGAGGATGCGCTCACCTATGCAAAAAAGGCGGTCACCGATTCAAAATACCGGACCGCCTGCGTGGTCGATTCGGAAGGGAGGCTCCTTGGCACGATCTCGCGGAACACGTTCCTTGGAGAGATACAGAAACAGGTGATCCTCCTTGACCACAACGAGTACGGGCAGGCGGTGGACGGGATTGAAGCGGCTGAGATCCTTGAGGTGATCGATCACCACCGGCTCGGGGCGATCACAACCCTGAAACCGGTCAGGTTCCAGAACGAGCCGGTCGGGTCCACCTCAACGATCATCACGATGAAGTTCATCGAGGCAGAAAAGGCCCCGGGCATCCCCGTGGCAGGGATGCTCCTTGCCGGGATTCTCTCCGATACCCTGGTGCTGAAGATGTCGACCACGACCCCTGCTGACGAAAAAGCAGCAGTATACCTGGCAGGGATCGCAGGACTTGACCCGAACGTATTTGGCACCGAGCTGATCCAGAAGGGTATGGACCTCGATCGTACCCCCCTTCCTGATATCCTTGTCCGTGATACGAAGCGGTATTCCCTCTTTGGCAGGGAGGTTGTTATATCGCAGGTAATGATGGCATCGGATGAGTTCCTTGAGGGTCGCGAGGATGAGATCATGACTATCATCGAACGGTTGCGGAAAGAGGATGCAGCCGATCTCTACCTCGTGTTGTTCACCAACGTTATCGGGAATCACAGCCACCTGTTCGCGGCTGGTGATCAGTCGGTTCTCTCCACGCTCGAATACGAAAACCAGCCGGTGCTGCTTCCTGGCGTCATGTCAAGGAAAAAAGACTTTCTTCCCCCGTTCGGGCAGAAGTTACGGGACCTATAGGCGGTGCCCGGAGCAATTAACCAACCGGCGTATTTTTTTTGAAACCCGGGAAAACCGCTTACTCCTCGAGGTGTTCATCCTCGTCGGCAACAATTCTCAGTTCCCAGTCATCCTCCTCAAAGGCAACCTCCCCGACACCCTCACAGACGGGGCAGTCCACTTTCTCCGGGACACCGTTGCAGGCATCCTGCTTCTGGGGCTCGTTCTCGTCACCTGCGGCCTCGTCCATGGGGTAATGAAAGTACCGTTTTGCGGCATGCGACTTGAGTGCCTGGCATACCCTGAACTGTTCATTGGTAATCTCTCCAGTACCGTTACAGGTGCGACATCGGAGGATGATCATGGTTTGCCGTGAGTATTTTG
>JAJRBU010000005.1 GCA_028679315.1 Methanoregulaceae archaeon | reverse complement strand
CGGCCCACATTGATGCGGTGTTAAAGCGGATCAAAGAAGGTGCATATGTGGAAACACTTGTGGGAAAAGATCTTATCGGACATCTCTCAAAATCCCCCCTTTTTGATAAAATCTACGAACTCGCCAGTCATACCAAGAGCAAGATTCTTGTATTAGATGAGATGCCAAGACTGGGTCTCACGGTTACCAATAAATATGTCTCTCTTGGTCTTTTCAAAAATGACGGCATCACCTACGATACCACGACTGATCTGTTCTCGGCTGATCCAATTGCTGTCTCCTGGGGACATACACTCTATCAGCATTTCAGAGCCAAGGCAACGGAATTGAAATATGATGAATCCATTGTTCATGGTTCTCCCGAATCATGAGCGATCCGGTATCAGGTATCTGATTGCAGAAAAAGGCGTTTATCAGGATGGTGAGAAATAATCTGCTGTTGTCATCATCCTGCTTCTTATTCCTTAAGTCGGTTTGAGAATCAAGCGCTTGGCAAAAATATATCTTCAATTTCGAAAAAGAGTGGATATCATTCATCTCTTACCAAAGGGGTGGATGGCACGTTTGTTACTCTGGCCATTAATTGCTACGATTAATATTCACCGTCAAGGCGATTCTTCTTCATGGGAATTTATGTTTATTCCACCCCCGAAGAATAATTTATGTTTGAACAGAGCCGGACGATATATAGTTCGAACATAGGATTCGCTGGACTCCCCTCCAATCATGGTTTGAGAGCAAAAGAGGTCGATCAATACACTCGCATCATGAGTGATATTCAGGCCCTTTTCAGATCGAGGCTCCAAATCCAGATTCTTCTCGCTTTGGCTGATGGGACAAAGACCCTCTCGCAACTCAGAGATATAACGGGAAGCTCATCCCAGGCGCTCATCCCGAAGATCCGAAAGCTGGAATCCAGTAATTTTATGGCCATATCCGACTACGAATATCACCTGACTCCGGTCGGGAAGATCCTTACAAAAAAGATAAAGGATATTATTCTTTTCAAATCGGTCACAAAAAAGCACAATAATTTCTGGGACCAGCACTACGCAGAGGCTATTCCTGAAGATTTTTTTGTCAATCTCGGGGAGCTGTTCAACTCCGATATCGTTCTTGATACCAATGTCGATATTTTCAATGTTTACTTCAATTTCCTGAAAATGATTCAGGATGCAAAAGAGATCTATATCCTCTCACCGATTTCAAGCCCGGCCCATACCGATGCCGTCCTGAAACGGATCAGGGAAGGGGTGTATGTGGAGACGCTCGTTGGAAAAGATCTCATCGGACAACTGTCGCAATCTCCCAATTTCGAAAAAATACACGAGATTGCCAGTCACACCACGAGCAAGATATTCGTTCTCGATGAAATGCCAAGACTGGGTCTTACCGTTACCGATAAGCAGCTCTCACTCGGACTTTACAAGAATGACGGGATCACCTATGATACCACGACTGACCTGTTCTCGGCCGATCCAAAGGCTGTTGCCTGGGGTCAGAAACTGTATCAGTATTACAAGAGTAATTCAGTAGAACTGACCCTGTAATCCGATCTCCTTTTTTCCTTCTTCACCAGATGCACAATATTTCAGGATATGCCAGGTTCGGTTCAGTGTGATAACCCTACAAGTTCTGTAAGCTCGCACCGCAGCATCGCCTCTTCTTTTTCAATTTTATGCCAAATTCTCTGAAAAAATCCGGATTGCCGGGCAAAATTATATATGCCTTATGGGAAAAAGTGGTATTGAACGATATCTTGAATTATTCCCCGGGCTGGGGCTGGCGCTATTTTGGTAATTAAATTAATCGTTCAGATTAATATTAACCTTTCTGCGTACTTTTCACCATGGGAATGTATGTTTATTCCAGTCATGAAGAATAATCTATGTTTGAACACGGCCAGCCAGTCACTACCTTTGACTTGGATCTCGGTGTTTTCATCGAGTACCTCGTCTACAGTTCAGTCTATCTCTCTTTTGCTGCAGGCGCGATGACATTCATCTCCAGTGTCCTGAACAATGTAGCCTTTGATCCCATCGTACTTGCCCTTGGAATGCTGATCACCTATTCGGTCTACAACCTGAACAGGAAAACTGATGAGAGCGAGGATGCCATCAATCATTCTCACCGGTTTGCCTTTACCAAGAAGTATGAAAACCTGCTCTTTGCGTCGGCGATAGGTGCATACGTGCTCGCGCTCGTTCTCTCTGGTCTCTATGGAATTACCGTCATCCTTATCTCGGCCATCCCCCTCATATCGGGATTGATTTACAGCACCCCAATCTTCCCGAAGGGATTCAGATACCGGAGACTGAAAGAAATTCCACTCGCAAAAAGCCTCGTTGTTGCCGTTGCCTGGGCACTTCCTCCCGCCCTTTTGCCGGTCTATGTCGGAGGGGTGACCCCCAGCCTGATCACGCTTGCTGTGATCTTGTTCTTCTTCTCACTCGTCTTTATCAACACCGTCCTGTTTGATATAAGGGATGTTGAAGGTGACCGCGTAACGGGTGTCCGAACCATACCCGTCTGTATCGGAGTTACCAATACCAAGATCCTTCTTACCCTGGTCAATATCATCTTTGGTATGGGGATTATACTGCTTCTCGAATTCCGGATTCCCTCGCTATTCCTTTGTTTATTCCTCTTCGGGATGATCTATGCCCAGGCGTACATCCTCTTATACGAAAAGATAAGCACAGGGAACCTGAAGTGTGACCTCATTGCAGATGGGCAGTTTATTGTGCTTGGCTTGTTGATGGTAGGTATTGTGATCATCCAGAATTCAATACAACTGCTGCATATTTGATAAGCGGCGGTAAATTTCATCAGGGGAACCTATAATTTGTTCCCCGTATAACCTATTCCTATGAAACTGGTGCGAACTCTCCTGGTGACCGCTTTTATTGTTCTGGTCATTGTGGGGTATGCAGCGGCAGAGGACGATTGCGGCTGCGGGGATTCCTGGGATTCTCCCTCAGATGATTGGGATGATGGCGGTTCGGGCAGCTTCAATGATGACGATGATGATTCAGGGAGTTCCGGGGATGACAGCAGTTCAGATGATTCAGGGAGTTCCGGGGATGACAGCGGTTCGGGTGATTCAGGGAGTTCCGGGGATGACAGCGGATCCGGGTCCGATGGCAATGGCGCAAGTGGCGGGCAGGAAAGTGACAGTGGTAATTCCGGTTCTGGGAGTTATTCGTCAGATTCCGGGACATCATCCGGTTCGAATGGAGGATCGGCCGAAGATGGAATCCTCTGGCGAATAAAAGGCGACGATCTGTTCGCGAAAGGCCAGTACAACGAATCACTTGCAGCCTATGAAAAGGCCATATCCTACGATCCGTTCTCTTTGAAGGCATGGAGAGGGAAAGGCATTGCATTGCTCTCGCTGAACAGGACTGCTGATGCCGGAAATGCCTTTAAACAGGCACTCAAACTTGATCCCGGTGATGCCAGCACCTATGCCCTCCTCGGTGATGCCCGTTTCGCTGCAGGAGAATTTGCCGATGCCGCTGAACAGTACCTGAAAGCTCTCGCGATGAACCCGAATAGTGCAGGAGTCTCGGAGAAACTTGCTGCTGCATATGCCGCTGAAAAATCAGGTCTGACGGTGGAGGCCGGAACTTCTGGCAATGTATCAGGTACTACCGTACCGACCGAAATTCAGAAGGTTCCTATTGCAAATGAGACTGCAACGATGACAACGGAACCCACGGGCAAGGAACTCCCCACCACAACAAAGGCCGGAATTCCCGGTGGAGTGACCGGTATCCTTGCGCTACTAGGAGCACTTCTCCTTATCGGGTTCAGAAGAAAATAATCTCCTTTTCCTTTCTATTGGTGGTATTGGCTTACCAGGCGAAAAAGGGAATCTAGAATCAGGAATGGCTTTTCAGACTTTGATAAAAGGACTACATACGATAGAATCGGGAAAAGATATACCCCTTAAAACAGGGATCATACTTATCAATGAAGTCTCACCTGAGTCTCCGGACTGACGGATAGTATGATAATACCGGATCGCTCCTTCATCCGCACCCTTATCTGAAATCTCAACGAATACTTATCCAAAGAGACGTACAAGTCCCGCCATGTCCTCCATACAAAATCCCT
>JAJRBU010000097.1 GCA_028679315.1 Methanoregulaceae archaeon | reverse complement strand
TCCATGATCTCTTCGAGAAGAAACGATTTTCCTGAGTAGGTAATCTCGTCAGTGACAGGGTGCCACCTGAATACGTCATTGGTGATGAGCTCATTTGTTCGTGGATCGATGTCGAGGATTTCCACGAGCTGCTTATTTCTCCTGATCCGCTGACCTCCGATACGTGCCTGCACCTGCACTGATACAAGATGGAGAGCCGAGAGCATATTGCGGGGTACATCGAGGGGGGGATTTTCAAGGCGGTGAACGATGCTTGCCACCGAATCTGCATGAAGGGTGGAATAGGTCACATGGCCGGTACTCATTGCCTGGAAGAGCGTGAGGGCTTCCCTTCCCCTGACCTCACCAACAATGAGATACTCAGGCCTTTGACGGAGGGCAGCCTTCAGCAGCTCGTACATATCGATCTCGCCCTTCCCTTCAGTATCAAAAGAGGTACGGGTGACACTGGGTATCCAGTTTGGATGAGGCAGTTTCAGTTCCCTTGTGTCTTCAAGCGTCACTATCTTTGCAAGAGGCGGGATAAAGAGCGAAATGGCATTGAGCGAGGTAGTCTTTCCTGACGCGGTTCCGCCAGCAAAGATGCACGATTTTCCAGCCTCGACGGCGAGCCAGAGAAAAGCAATAGAGAGGGGAGAGAAGGTAGACCATTCGATAAGATCAGTGGGAGTGATAGGTTCTGCCTTAAATTTTCGGATGGTATAGGTTGAACCGTGAGCAGTGACTTCCGTTCCAAGTGTCATCTGTATACGGGAACCGTCATGCATCGTTGAATCGAGCATGGGTTCCGCGATGGATATGTACTTTCCTGACCGCTGGGCAAGTTTTGTCACGAATGAATCCAATTCTTCAGCTGTCTTGTAACGGAGATTGGTACGCATTGATTCAAACCGTGTATGGTAGACAAAGAGATACACATTTACCCCGTCACAGGAGATATCCTCGATATACCGGTCATGCATGATCGGATCGATCATCCCGTTTCCCAAGAACTCCTTATACATGCTGTACAGTATCTTCTCCCGCTGAACGGGGGTGAGGGGGATGCCAAAATCCGCGATTACATCATCTGAAACATTACGAAGAGTTGTCCTCGCCTGCTCATCAGGCATGTCCTGGGTATTGACATCAAGCCGTTCAAAGATTCGTTCTTTGATCTCCCCGAACAATTCTGCTTCGGCTTTGGTGAGGATTGGTTCAATAATTTCGTAGGTGTTCTCATGAGTGGCATGGTCGTAGACGATTCTGATGTAGGCATACGGTTCATTCACGGGATATAGTTCTATTTCCTCGATACCTGGTTTTGGACGAAACGTGAGGTCAACGAGTGGTCCGTGCACGCTTGGATTGTATTCTGTAATATCAGCATGGAGGGGGGTAAGGGGATTCAGTCTTGCAAGAAGGCTTTTTTTCGGCGGTGTCGTCTCTATCGAAGTAACAGCTTCAGAAATCGTCCGGAAACCTTCACCTTTCAGGGAGTCATCCTTTTTCGAGGGGATGCCTCCTGAACTTTTCAGGTCGAAGATATGGGGTCGCGATTGAATTTTTAATTCGTCTACTTCAAATGTAGCACTCTTTGGGAGTATAAGGCCGGATATATCATTGATCTCATCGATCGAAATGATGTAATCCTCCCCCTGGAGCTGCTCTCCTGAGCCGGTGCTTTTTCTGACCGGGGCGGCCAAGCCGTTCCTCACCACCTCTCTGCCATCACCTCCAAATTTCACACCTGTTGATTCAAACTGCATTCCTTGCACGGATGATGGATCAGGGAGATTCGCGCTTCTGGTGCTGATATCAAAAGAATCATCTTTTTTTTCCTGAGTGTTCCTCTGAATATCAACTGCATTGGTGTTGTTTTCGAAAAATGCATCATCTTTTTCTGATTCTTTGAAATCTTGTAAATCTCTTTTTTTTTCACTTGGATCCGCTTTTTCTCCTTTTTTTACTATAGAGAAAAAATTTTTCAGTGATGATGTTTTTTCAGCTTCCTTTACTGCCATTATACCACCTTATGTTCATGTTCCCCAGACAATCATTCACGGATCAGTCCATATCCTGCAGGTTCCTGATGATAAGTCGGATAAGGCCAAGATGCACATCTGGTTTTGTTAAAAGGCAGAGAAAGAGATCCCCACAGGGTGCGATGACACACTTTCTTTCATGGGATTCAAGAATGATCTGGGTGATGTCCCCCAGTTTCATATCTCTTGCCATATTTCTTCCTGCCCTTAAAAAATCCTCGGCAACTGCTGCAACCTGCTCATAATCACCATTTCCTGCAGATTTCACCGGAAATCCTTCATGAAACGCAAGAACAGTGAGGACTCCCTGCTGTTTCTGAACAGCCAGAAGTCGGCTATCATCGAGAAGGTGCGAAACGTTCTCATCGGAATGTTCCCTTCCATCCACGGACATCAGGGATCCATCCGAAAGATAACACCAGGGAATGATGTATCCATTCTATTCTTTATCTCCGATACTCACAATGCTGCGACCAGACGCTCCTTATTTTTTTTGAGTTCGTATCGGATACGCCCCAGATTTGAGGTATTCTCGGCCACAATTGCAATCAGTTCATCTTTTGAAAGGGGAGATACAATAATCGGGCCTTTATCAAGCTCTACCAGCATTTGGTTGAGCTGCCCCTTTCCCATTTCCCTTCCCATCGCTTCGGATGTACCGATCCCTGTCGAGGTCATCGCACCCAGTGCATCGACGTCCATTTTTCCGGAAACCGCACTCTCGATTACGAAACCGTCACGCCCTACTACCACTGCAGCAGAGACTCCTTCCAGATTCAGAAACTCTCCTAAAATCTGTTTCAACATTCATGCCACCTTGTAAGAAACCTTTTGAAAAGAGCATACTCTGGTTCATCACTTATATATCACCATTACGAGGATTCATCGAACCGATTAATCAGAGTACAGATACTGATTTTGCCATGTGAATCTCAGGGAGATACTAATGCCTGACTCCTCTCTGTTTCAGGCCAATAAGAGACATATTGCGTAAGATGGGACTCAATCAAGGTGGTGACAACAAATGCAGCTTCCCAGAGGCACTTTCAGGACTATAAAACGTGGTGGCAACCTGCCTGCCCTGATCCAGGAACTGAAGAATTACCGATTTACCGGTTACTGCCAGAGCCTGCATGAGAATGAGATGATACTTTTTGTATTCGACAAAGGATACATACGGCTTGCTGAAGCCGGCTCACTTAGAGGAGATGAAGCACTTGAGAAAATTACTGATACCTCTTGCAGGACTTTCGATATCCTCCTCCATGATCTGACACCCTCGCAACTAAACCTGGCAATAGAATTTAATTCATCTTTTGAAACACGACTGAAAAGCAAGACGCAACAACGATTGAGACCGGAGAGAGATACGGAGGGGATAGAGCCGGCTGCCGCGATTCATGGAGAATCGTTCGATAAAAGTATCCCTGCTGGAGAGGGGCGGGAGACACCCCTCACCTTCTCACTTGAAAAAGAAGCCAGAGTTCAGCTATCTGAAAAATCCCGGAAAAATCATGAAATACCGATAGTACCCCAGGATGATCTATTCGCCCATGATCTGGATGTATTAGATTCGATGGATGTCGAGGGCATGACCACCAAATTCCGAATCAGTTGTCTGCAGATCATGGAACGGCTTGATCTCGATCACCTCATTGACCAAAATTCCAAGAAATGATCCAAATGAATTCGATTTCCATTGACCAGGGACTTTTAATTATTGCACTTATCGTTGCATCCGTCAGCCTGTTTATCAGCCTCTTCAACGCCATCATTCTCATCGATATTTCCAAAAAAATGAATGCATTAAAAAACCTCGGATTTCCTCATGTCCGAAACGACAGGTCATCTGTCCAAAAGGATCCAGCCGTTTCAGAAGAAGTGAAAAAGGTCACCCAGTATACCCTTCAACATGATAATGATTCAATAGGTACAGGGATACAGTCTGTTGTTGAGAGATATCCCATTGATTCAATTGTCGTTGCCATGAAGGACGGTCTTGTTGTTACTTCGGGGGGAAGCAAAAATCCTGAATTTGATGCTGCTTATTTCAGCAGC
>JAJRBU010000248.1 GCA_028679315.1 Methanoregulaceae archaeon | reverse complement strand
AGCATCCCGGACCACCAGGCCCTCGTACCGTTGCAGGGCTTCGGGGATCCCGAACAGGACCGCTGCATGGATCCGATGTCCTACCTCGGTAAGAATCCCTGCATATGGATGGACAACCGGTCCTTCAGAGGCAACGATAACTGCATCCGTGGGAGTGCCATAAAAGGGATGGCCGAGTCCTTTGAGCGCCTCCGACTTTGCCTCGGTTGCCGTGATGACAGCCCCTGCGAGGGCAGCATCAGACATCCCCTGGCTGCTGCAGGCGATGATATTGATGGTGCCGCCATCTCCCGGGGCAATCCCGGCAGAGATGAAAACCGTCAGGAAATCATACTGCAGGATACAGAGATTCTGCATCTTCACAGCGGTGAGAAGCCCGAAGAAATCGGGGGGAAGCCCCTCCCGGTGGGTAACAAGAGCGAGCTCGCGGAGAGGTTCCAGTCCATCCCAGTCAGGTCGGACGGTATGGTTGAGGAGCGTACTGACCGTACCGATGCCGCCCCCGACCCCTGTGCTGAGCGACCGGTAACTGCCCCGGACAAAGAGGGTATTTTCCCGGAGATAATACCTCATGCTACCGTGTAGCGCTTCCGGTCCTTTAATTCCTGCTGTTTCCCGGCATTCCACCCGGAAACTTCCTGGAGATAGCCGGTCACCCGGCTAATCTGGACAACATCATGGGAACCACAGTCGGGGCATACCGGCTCCCCGCAAAGGGGACAGTACTCGATTCCCGATATGATCTCATGGGAGCAGTGGCAGTGGTCAAGGGGGCACATGATGACGAGGTGCTCATCGCCGCACTGGGGGCAGGGCTTTTCATCGACGATAAGATGACAGGTGTGGCACTTGTAACGCCGCTCGGCAACGGGGATGTCTCCAAGCTTCCTGTACTTTTCAGCCAGTTTCTGCTGTTCCTCGCTCCATTGCATACAGTAAAATGTTCGATTCAGTATTTTAAAGTTTAGAATGGCCCCTTCCGCCTCAGATGACTCATAGGGCTCATCATTGAGGTCAGCATCGTCTTCTCATCACAGGCGGAGACGGGCATACGCTGCAGCAGCAGATGCGGGGTCAGATGAATGGTAGATCTGGCGGCCGACAATGATGCCGTCCACGAGACCGGCAATAAGAGCGGCATCGCCACCCTGGGCTCCAACCCCCGGTGAATAGATCAACTTTTTCCCGACAATTTCCCGGAGCAGGCGAACCCGGTCCGGCCGGGTGGCAGGGGCGATGATCCCATCTGCGCCGAGTTTTACGGCGAGTCTGGCGATGCGCTCGGCTACTCCCCCGTGGAAGAACTCTTCGGCCCCGGGATGGCTCATCTCGGCAACGATGTAGCATTCACCCCCGTGATCATGGGCAGATCCGATGCATGCCTCCGCCGAGTCGCTGCCGGTGAAGCCATGGCAGATGAGAGCGGAGAATCCGCACGAGAAGACCTGTTCGGCGATCAGACGGTTGGTGTTCGGGATGTCAGCGACCTTGAAATCAGCGATGAGCGGAAGGCCGGTCGAGCAGAGGTCCCGGGCAATGGAGAGGCCGGCCGACAGGACCAGGGGATACCCGATCTTGATCGCATCGATATACGGGGCGCACTGCCCTGCAATCCGGACAGCCTCCTCTTTCCCGGCAACATCAAGGGCCAGGATCAGGCGGGTCATCGGGCAATCCTCTCCAGCACCGCTGCGACGAGCATGGGGAGGGTGATGGTGGCATCACCATAGACGGTGACTGCCTGTGCATCCTCGGTAATTTTGCCCCATGACCGTGCTTCATCAAGGGTTGCCCCGGAGAGCCCGCCAAGATCCGGCCGGTCCCCGGTCAGCTGGATCGCGTAGGTAAATCCCTGCGGGGTCATCAGCATGCTCTGGAGTATGAAGTTCTTCGGCACCCCGCCCCCGATCAGGAGTGCCCCTGCTTTTTCTGCGGAAAAACAACGATCGATCAGCTCTTTCATATCCGAAAAAGCATCCACAGAGATTTTTCCTGACTGGGAGTAAAGCCAGCACTGGAGCCCGATCATCGAATCGGCAACGGCCGGACAGTATACCGGGACACCTTTTGCCGCCGCAGTTGAGAGAATTCCGCGATCGAGACGCTGGCCGAGTATGGTCAAAAGCTCCCTGATGGGATAACTGCGCCCGGGATCGAGCGATGCAAGGGAGTCCTGGATGAAATTCTCGAATACGACAAAAGCATCGTTTGGCAGGAACACATCGTAGATGCGGTTGATCTCGTCCTGACGAAGCTCGATATCCGAGCAAAACGCCGAGCCGTGATAATGCCGGCACCCCAGTGCCTCGATCATGTCATGGGTCAGATTAGCCCCGGTACTGACGAGGACATCGATATACCCGCGTGACAGGAGATCGCCCACGATGCCTCCCATCCCCGCAGGAACCATCGCCCCCGCAAGCCCGAAAAACTTCACGGTCTTGTCATCGGTAAGCATCCGTTCGTAGATATCGGCAGCCCGGGCAAGCGCACCCCCGTTATATGCCCCGGCCCGCGCGAGCTCGCGCATCAGCTGGTCCACGCTCATTCCGGGCCGTAGTGATACCTGCTCCACGGGATCCCCGCATTCCATGATCAGAGATAAGATTCCTGATACGTAATAACTGCGTTCTCATCACCTCTCCGGGTTGGAAAGGAGGAATCTTTTCGTTATCCGGGTAGACTTTATGATGCATTCCCCACAGTGCCATGCCAGAACCAAAAATCTCCGGACTTGTCGAGCGGTACAGGAAGAGCCTCCCGCATACGACTGAAGGTGAGGATATCGGCAGGGATTATATCGAACCGATTCTGGAAAGCCTGGGCTGGGATACCCTATCATCCGGAGGCAGCATAAATCGGGATTCCTGGGTTATGCGGGATGTTTTGTTCCGAACCAGTGGCCGGATGCAGTTTGTCGATTATGTTCTCTGCACCCGGAAGGGCGGGGTTCTCGCGATCAAGCTGTATAAACACCAACGGGAAGCGGGGGCCGCCCTGAATCTTCGCCGGTACGCATGGAATAGCGGGCTGAAACTGGCTATATTGACGAATTTCGGGGAAACAGCGGTTTACGATACTACCATCCCTGTCCGGGAAGGAGACGATGACACCACAGCACTGATTGCCTCGGTCACCTTTGACCAGTATACAGGAGAATGGAACAGGATCACCTCAGTTTTTTCGAGGGATAGTGTTCTCAAGGGCTCTATAGAGCGTCTCCTCCACGAGAAGGGGATTTGCAGGGAGG
>JAJRBU010000212.1 GCA_028679315.1 Methanoregulaceae archaeon | reverse complement strand
TGTCGACATTATTTCGTCTCCTTATGGGTTAGTAGCATAACAAGGTAAGGAGACACCGTACCTTAGATCTTGCGGTTGATTAGGGACGACTTCTCTTCGGAAAAATGTTTTCTACAGAGCCGATACAATCATTGTTTAATCACTTGTTCAGGATATTAAGGAAGAAATATGGTTACCCGGTTCAATAATCCCGGCATTATATGAGGATTATCCGATTGTCTTTACCGTTGACCCATAGTTCTGCCCCAGGCCATACATCGATTCCTGAAAGCTCGATCCCTGCCGGGCACCTTTGATGGGGTGTTGCGTTTGCCTCGTTCCGGAATATTCCACGTGTGAATGCCTTGAAACAGCATTTCTGTTCAAAAAATAAAGAGACCTGAAAAAAGATTTTCTTCAGGCCGGGGGGATCATGACAGCGTCGATAACGTGGATGACCCCGTTTTTGGTTTCGATGTCAGTGATAACTATCGTTGCACCGTCGACCATGACGGTCTGATTCTCAACTTTAATTGTCAGGTCTTTTCCCTGGGCCGTCGTGAGATTTGTCTGTTTCACGACATCTGCGGCCATCAGTTTTCCCGGTACAACATGGTAGAGCAGGATCTGGCTGAGCTGGCCTTTCGGATCTTTCAGGAGCGTCTCGACCGTGCCTTCCGGAAGTTTCTTGAAGGCGTCATCCGTGGGTGCAAAGACGGTGAACGGCCCCGGACCGCTGAGGGTTGGAGCCAGGTCTGCAGCCTGCACAGCGGCAACAAGGGTGGTAAACCTGCCATCAGCGACTGCCGTCTGCACGATATCTTTCATTTCGGGAACAGGTGTTGCTGTCGGGGTAGGTGTTGCCGGTGGGGTGACTGGCTGGGTGCAGCCAGCACAGAGGAGAAGCGCAACGATCAGTACGAACGTTCCGATGCCTACTATCTGCAATTTCATAATTTATCAGTCCTCCCTGTTAGGGGTAAATCAGAATTGACGAATTTGTTTATAAATTATTAGGTATTGGCAAGAAAGGAAAAAGTCTTTACGCCGAGTTGACCGGATTTTACGTAGTCCTGGTGTAGTCCCTGAACATGTCATGTTTTTTTGGGTACGCAGAATTGCAGGCTCAATTGAAAGCAGGATTATATCCTCGGCAGGCTCAGATCTTGGAGGAGTGTGAAATGAAAAAAATTGTTGTGAGTAAAGAAGAGCAGGAGGGGACGGTTCAGTTTACCTTCAGGTTCAAGGCGCTCGGGCAACTTCTCGATGACGAAGATCCCACTCCGCTTCCCGAAAAAGAATTGACGGAAGAGGCAGAGGACGCAATTGCTGGACATCTCGATGAATGCTGGGTCAGCAAACCCGCCAGCCTTGTCATTGAACTTCCGGAAAAAGATCTCCCCGACACATCATCCTCCCTCATCGATGCTGTCCGTCATCATTTTGGATTTCGGGTGGATGACCTGACCCATGACCTGAAAATCGCCCGGAGAGAGGGGACCTATAGCCTCATTCTTATGCTGGGGAATATTGCCTTTCTGTTATTATTCGTGGCCTATGTCGTTAAGAATGAAATTCCTATTGAGTCAATTAAAGTTGCAATTATCATCGCATTTCTTACCATCATGAACTGGGCGACGATATGGGATACTTATGAACATTTTGTATACGACTACCGGAACCTTGCCAGGAGACGGAGGATATTCAGAAAAATAACGAAGATCCCTGTTACTATCAGGGGATATTAATCGATATTTTTTCGCCGCTGATGCACCGGAGTTCAAAGAGGTTATGGAACCACCCACCCGTACCACTGTTACGGTAAAACATTAAGAGAAGATGCGGGAAAAAATAGCCCTGGGGATAATACCCTGACCTTAAGTGCAGGCACCCGGTTCGCGGGATCCCGTCACAATCCGGATCAGGCCGGACGGCCCGGAACATCAGAGAATAACCATGCTTTCAGAATGTGACCGAATGGAGTGATATCATGACAAAGACCCGACCAAAATCGGATTCGGAAAAAAAGAGGGTTGCGGTGAAAAAAGTCCCTCCTGAAAGCGAGCCCGGGACTCATTATCAGGATACTAAAGTTCCCGTTGTCGAAACTGATGCACAGGAAGAAAGTGAACAGTTTTTGAAAGAAAGCCGGAAAATTGTAAAGATCGGCGGATGGAAAGCAAACCCTTCCACGAATTTTCTCCAATGGACTGACGGGATATACGATATCATCGAAGCTCCTCTCCATTATCAGCCGGGTTTTTCTGAGGGATTGCACTGTTTCTCAATAGAAGATCAGCCCCTCGTCAGGGACAGCATTGAGACCTGCCTTGCAACCGGGAAACCATTCATTCTCGAGGTCATGATTACCACCGGGAGCGGAAAGAAGGTCTGGACAGAACTGCGGGGTCTTCGGGTGGTCACGGAACCAGCCCGGTCCTATGTTTTTGGTACTTTCCAGGATATTACCGAATGCAGACACATCGAAAACGCATTGAGAAGAGAAAGCGAAAAATCTGCACTCCTGGCCGAATCCGCCCGATTGCTCATCCATGCTGAAGATCCCAAACAGGTTCTGCAGACAGTTGGGGACCGGCTGATGAAGTACCTTTGCTGTGATACGTTCTTCAATTACCTTACCGATGAGAGCGGTTGTCGGATGAAGCTGAATGCCTCTTCCGGCATTCAGCCACACGATACTCACAGGATTGAATATCTGGATCCTGGTGACGCACTCTGCAGTCATGTAATCCGCAAAAAGAAGCGAATGGGTACCTTTGACCTGATCAAAATCCAGAATAAGAGTACCTGCCAGATCTATCCGCCTGGTATAAATGGTTGGATCTACTCGCCGATTATCTACCAGGGCTGTATCCTGGGAATGTTCTTCTTTGGAAACCGGGTCCAGGCGCCTTTTTCCGATGATGAACTGGAGCTGGTCCAGACTGCAACCGATCTTGTGGCAACAGCAATGGCTCGTAAAAATGCAGAGAGAGAAGCCGCAAAATCTGCATCATTGCTTAAGGCTGCCCTCGATTCCACCACAGACGGGATCCTGGTTATCGATACTTCCGGAAAAATTACCGGTTACAATAAGACATTTTGTAGGATATGGGGTATTCCACCCCATTTGCTCGATGCTGCTGAAGATAAGACAGCACTTGCCTACATGACGCCGCTGATTACAGACCCCGGGAAGTTTGTCAGCCTCCTGAACGAATACTATTCTCATCCTGCACGAGAGAGCTTTGACACTGTCCGCCTCAATGATGGCCGGCTCTTTGAGCGGTATTCAAAACCCCAGAAGATTGGAGACACCATTGTTGGCAGAGTGTGGAGTTACCGCGACATCACCGAGCGCAAACAGGCAGAGGAAGCCTTTCAGGAGACCCTGCAGCGTTTTTACAACATTCTTGCAGAAGTCCGGTACGGTATCCTGCTGGTTACTCCAGATAGTCGGATAGAATTTGCAAACCATGCTTTTTGTGAGATGTTCAATGTACCGGAATCTCCCGATGACCTCAAGAATCTGTCCGCGGGTGAGATGATAGCAAAGATCCGACACATCTATCAGAATCCGGATGCCGCAGTAGACCGTATCGGGGAGATTGTCCGTCTGGGAAAAGAGATAAAAGGCGAAGAGGTTGGCATACAGGGGGGCCGGACGTTCCTGCGGGATTTTATTCCCCTTTACATTAACGAAAAACAATTCGGCCGTCTTTGGAGCCACATTGATATCACCGAGCGCAAAACGGCAGAAGAAGAACTGCAAAAGAGCGAAGCACGGTACCATCTTCTCGCTGATAACACGACTGATGTGATCTGGACCCTCAACTTTGATGGTAATTTCACCTATGTCAGCCCTTCGGTCTTCCAGCTCATGGGGTATACCCCTGAAGAGGCGAAACAGCTGCCACTCAGTAAAGTGGTTTCCAAAGGATCGCTTACCCTCATTACAGAAAAGATGCAACACAAACTGGACGATGTGGTGTCAGGTTCTCCCCTAACCCCGGACACGATCGAAATCGAGCAGCTGTGCCGGGATGGTTCCACGGTCTGGGTTGAGGCAGTCTATCGTCTGTTGGTTGATGAAAACGGGAAACCCACAGAATTTATGGGTGTCAGTCGGAATATCAGCAAGCGCAAACGAGCAGAGGCTGCCCTGCAGGAAAGCCTTGAAAAATTCCGGATCATCGCTACCAACACCCCGGACCATATCCTGCTGCTGGATAAGGATCTCCGGTATAGCCAGGTAATAAATCCCCCGTTTCGTCTGGCAGAACAGGACATGATTGGAAAAAACGATTACGATATCCTGTCTTTTGAAGATGCAGATACATTAATGAAAATCAAGAAGCAGGCGATAGAGAGCGGTAATGCGGTTCATCTGGAGATCCCCATTCCCAACGCCAGTGGTGAACTACACTTTTTTTCCGGATCTTTTGTCCCGAAACGGAATGGTATTGGCGAGATCGATGGGCTGATTGGGTATTTTTCCAATGTGACCGAGACAAAACAGGCCAATGAGAAGATTGTCGCAGCTCTTGTGGAAAAAGAGACCCTGATCCGGGAAATCCACCACCGTGTCAAGAATAACCTCCAGATTATCTCCGGCCTGCTCTACATGACAAGGATGAGAACCAAAGACCCGGAAACAACCAGTATATTAACTGACATGATGATGAAGATCAAAACCATGGCACAGATCCATACCCGGTTGTATGAGAGCAAACAATTCGACAGAATCGATATGAGCGGCTATTTCCAGGACCAGGTTACCGATCTCTCCACTATTTATGGAAGATCCGGTTCTGATATCACCTGTACTGTCAAGGCAAAGGATCTCTTTCTTCCGGTCGACCAGGCAATTCCCTGTGCACTTGTGGTAAACGAGGTTTTGTCAAACGCATTCAAGCATGCTTTCAGGGGACGCCTGCAGGGGACGATCGTGGTCTCTGCACATCAGGATAACGGGAACATCCGCATCAGTATCGAGGATGACGGCATTGGCATCCCTAGGGAGATGGATATCTACCAGACAACGAGTCTTGGACTGAAACTGATCCGGAACCTGGTAGGGCAACTGCAGGGGACACTGTCAATCGAAAGCTCAGATCGGGGTTCGTGTATCAGGTTTGATTTTCCGCTTAAAACGATGGGATGAAGACGATGTCAAGAATTCTTGTAGTAGATGATGAGGCGATTATTACCATGCAGCTGGAAGAACAACTGCATTCGATGGGGTATACGGTTGTCGGTATGGCTGCTTCAGGGGAGGATGCGGTAGAGAAAGCACGCCGTCTCTCCCCGGACCTTATTCTGATGGATATTGTGATGCCAGGGCGGTTGAACGGGATTGATGCAGCACAGACCATTATTGACGAACTGGATATTCCCGTGATCTTCGTCACATCATACGCGGATGATAAAATTATCAAGAGAGCCAAACAGGTCCGGCCGTACGGCTATATTGTCAAACCCTTCAATGAACTGGAAATAAAAGCGAGCATCGAAGTAGCCCTGTTTCGCAAAGCCACAGAACTCGAGTTGATGAAAACCGAGAGAGCAACCCGGAACGAGGGGTTACCGGAGAACGCCTCTTTTACTGCAGCCATTCCAGGACCCGAGTATATGGATGTTCCGGAGATAAAAACAATTTTTCTTAACGATATCACTTCGGATATCCTCCTCTTCCTGTACGTGGATCCTTCTGTGAGGGATACGATATTCAAATCCACCATTGAAACAGGGTTAAAAAAAGGGGGCCGCCTTTTCTTTGGATATCACCTCTCCAAACTGCATAAATATTTCCTGAAGGAGATTCAGAATCGGGAATTGTTCATCAGGAAGATAAAAAAAGGGGAGATCTTTTTATTGCCAAAAATCCTCGAGAAATGTACAGCTACCCTACCCCCGGCTGGCCAGGCAGGTGGGCTTCATCTCATCCTTGATTTTTCTGATACAGAAGAATTTGATGACATCATCGCCGTGAAAAAAATGATCCTAGAAAAACGGGAGGGCGGGATTCACATCACCGGCATCATTGCCATGGATATGTCCGATCTCGATCACGATCACATCAGGCTCCTCTCTGAAGGGATAGCGAGAACCATCATCTCAACCGGCAAGGATACGACGATAACTTTTACAAATTCCACATTTTCGGGAGAATCACTCACCGTTATCCCCCAGACAAAAGTTGAGGACGTAGTAAGAAAAGTGCTTGAGCCGGTAATCCTATCAATGCTCTCCAAACCCATCTCGGGATATGATATCGTCAATGAGATCCACAACCGTTACAAGGTCCTGATTCCCCAGGCCAGAATTTATGCATACCTCTACGACCTCAGGCAGAAGGGATACCTTGAGATGAAAGTCTCTGGTAAATCAAAGTTGTATTCGCCCACAGAAGCCGGAAAAAAATACATACCGCAACAGTTGAACGAGTACAGGGTTGTCTTCGAGCAAATCCTGGGAGACGGGTTTCCTGCTCCGGATAGAAAGAATGAATAGGTATGAGGGATTCACGAGTCGTGCATTCCCCGGGTATTGCAATAGTGCAGCCGCAGGAGTAAGATACTCCCCCCTTTCTCACTCGCTCCAGGGATCCTGTGCAGTGTATTGTTCTATCCAGTGAAACAACCAATGAAACAAAACCATATCTATTTTTTATGAATGGATACATGGTGAATTCGTCCAAATATTATCGAGATGACCAGATGTGGAACGTACTTCCCGGAACCAGCCCCGAATCATGAAAAGGATATACGGGAAAGGTTTCCGGAGTATGGACCGGGGTGGCACCTATCAGTGACCATACAATGACCAGTCAGGAGTATGTAGTGATGATCGCCTTCATTTCAGGTCGATAAAATATTCCATTACAGGAAGGTTTTACCATTTCATTTGCCTTATTTCGAGAGAGAAGATTCATACCTGATCTGAAAAAAATGACCCCTATCACGGCAATAACGAGGCAATACTATGGGTATTGGAAAAAAACAGAAGAATGGTGAAAAAATCACTCTAGTCCCCTCTACCGGCATAACTGAAACAGGGATATCTTTCAAAATACTATGTTACCTACCGGAGATCCCGGAAGAAGCGATCAGGATCCATCTCGATGATGCCCAGCTCATCATAGCTACTTCCAATCAAAACGAGACGGTCGTTCAGAAAATTACCGTTCCCGTCGATTCGTACATCTGCAAAAAAAAATTCCGTGAAGGAGTACTGGAAATTATCCTCGAACGCCCTTTTAAAAACGCAAGTGGATAATTAATAACGCACTTTTTTAATTCTCACAAAGAGAGGCGGAGATCATTAGATCGTGAATGAACGATAAGGGAGGATTCCTTCGCAGGAGATGCATTCATTCCAGGTTTGCTCCTCAAAGAAGTCCGAAGCATTCTTTTCAATTTTTGAGAATAATCCGAAGGTACATATAATAATACACGCGATTGAGATACGATCCAACCAAAAAGACGAAAATGTCTAGGTACCAATAGTTGGATGAGGATGGAATACACCATGGGATTAATAGGCAAAGTTGCTGCAGCAAAAGCGGTGAAAGGACGCAGAGACGATAAGAAAGAGAAGAAAGAAGAGGCTGAGAAGACGGAAGAGAAGAAATAATGAAAACGGAGAAAACAGGATTCTAATCCAATCCAGCCTCCCTCTTTTTCTTGATCCTGAAAATAGTTGAGAATCAAAAGATCTCCGCCACTATATTATGGTTTTCCAATGTATCCCGAAAGCTCATTGCGACGAAACGAAATTCATAAAATTCCTTTCATTTTTTTTTTGGTAGCCCGGAGTGTTCTTCTCAATTTTTGAGAATAACCTTAAGGTACATATAATAGGCCCTCC
>JAJRBU010000116.1 GCA_028679315.1 Methanoregulaceae archaeon | reverse complement strand
TCTCCGAAGGGACAAACCAATGCATGCTCCTGAATACCTCCTTTCGTTCATCCGCGAGGATGCCCCGTATGGGGATATTACAACCGAAGCCGTAATCGGCGATGTCAGGTGCCACGCGGTCATTTCCACACGCGAAGCAGGGCTGATTGCAGGGCTTGAAGAGGCTGCAGCCCTTTTTTCGCATTTCGGAGTAACCATACTCGATCAAACTCCAGATGGATGCGAGGTTACTCCCGGTAACATCGTCATGTCGCTTGATGGCCCGGCCAGAGGGATCCTCCTCGTTGAAAGGACCGCATTGAACATCATTGGGAGGATGAGTGGGATTGCTACCCGGACCAGTCACCTATCCTCGCTCCTTTCATCTGCGGGATCGACGACCCGTATTGCAGCTACCCGTAAAACCGCACCCGGCATGAGGATGCTTGATAAAAAAGCGGTAGTGTTGGGCGGGGGAGATCCACACCGCATGAACCTTTCAGATGGTATCCTCATCAAGGATAACCATCTCGCCCTCGTTTCCCTGGAGGTTGCCATACAGCGGGCGAAGCAGCGTTCAATGTATCGGAATATCGAGGTAGAGGTCTCTACCCCTGCTGACGCTGTTTCTGCGGCAAAGGCTGGCGCAGACATCCTTCTCCTGGACAACATGACCCCGGAACTTGTCAGCGAGACACTGGGGATATGTACCACTCATGGTCTCCGGGACCAGCTCATCATCGAGGTTTCGGGTACCATTGATGAGACCAATCTTCTCTCGTATGCCATTCCCGGGGTTGACCGGATAAGTGCCGGTATCCTGACGCACACGGTCCGAAATTTTGACGTCAGCTTAGATATTACTCGTGAATTATGAAACAGCCTCAATCAAGGATTAAGACAAATCTCTTTCCGAACATCTTCATACCAAAACAATTAATAGAGCCTGCCACCAACCCCCGGTGAGCGGGAGGTACCTGATGGCAGCGGATAATGAAGAACCCCTTGACATAAAATTCATTGATCTCAATGTCCGCAGACGAAACATCCAGGCATATATCGATCTTTTAAAAAGCCCGCACCTTGATACGCGCTGGAAAGCAGCCGAACAGCTGGGTATTATTGGTGACCAGACTGCAGTTCTGCCGTTAATCGAGTCACTCAGGGATCCCTTTGTTGATGTCGCCTGGCTGGCTGCAAAATCACTTGGCTCCATCGGGGATGCACGGGCGGTCGAACCTTTGCTCCAGGCACTGAACTCAACGGAACCATGGCTGAGGGCAGGTGCCGCTTTGGGGCTGGGTAAGCTTCACGATATCAGGGCGGTGGAACCTTTGATTGCACTTCTCGGTGACCCAAAAAAACAGGTCCGGAAACATGCTGCACTTGCATTAGGCCTTATCGGCGATGAACGGGCTCTGTCCCCGCTTGAGAAAGCTGCACAGGATGACGTGGATGAGAAGGTGAAAGCGGCAGCGGCACTATCCGCAAGGATGATACGCATGAAATCTGAAGCTTCCAGAGAGGGGGAATCAGCTGGCGATTCAGAAGAATAACAGGGATCCTGCCAGAAAGATTTTACTCTGAATTCAGATTTCCGGAGTGATGAGTCTTATTCACTTGGTGAGATATGAAGCCGTCCATCTCATCGAGCATTCAGAATCGAGATATCGTCTTTCGAATTCAACACAATTTCCCTCTCACCCCGGTAAGTCTGAACAATACCATACAGGGAGACCTGATCCCCCTCATCCAGTGATATCTCCCCTGCAACATCTGCCGGAATGAACACTGCAGTTCCATTGATGCGAGCAAGGATATGCCCGCCGTTCTTTGTCATATGTACTTCTTTTACCTCCCCCTCCACGTGAACCAGTGAACCCTCATCTGATCGGGGATTATATTCTGAGGCCAGGATGGATTTGTCAATACCTGTGAGGATGAAAGAGGCGGTAATGATCGACACTGAAACAAAGCAGAGAAGCATAAATGCGACACGTTCCTGCCGGACAAGCATACCCGAATCCTCGGTTTCAATCCGATTTATAATCGACAGTTTGATATGTTAACAGTGTTAACATTAATCTATGCCTGAAGTAAACCTTCCCCCGTCCTCGCGGGCTGTCCTGCACCTTCTCGATGAAGGCGGCGCGATGACCCATAAGGAGATCGTCAGGAAGAGCAAACTTGCACCGCGGACCGTGCGCTATGCCCTGAAGAAATTGAAAGAGAACCAGTTGATTATCGAAAAGTTCAATTTCCGGGATGCACGCCAGATTATTTACCAGAATCGTGAGCCCCAACAGGTGCCTGCATGAAGAATGCCAGCTGTGATATCATCGTCTGTGATATTATGGTACGCAAGTACCTTCCTGCCATGAGGGCTGAGATGGTTGCACGCCTCGTGCAGCGTGAAGGTATCACGCAGAGCGATGCGGCAAAGATGCTTGGTGTCAGCCGTGCGGCAGTATCCCAGTATATGAGCAGAAAAAGGGGAGATTCGGGTGTTGAGATCTCTCATGAGCTCGATTCGCTCATCGACCGGTGGGCACTGTCTGTAACAAGCTCAGACACGGGAATCACACTCTGTGATATCTGCAAGTGTACGATGAGACGATAAGAGATCTCGAGTAGAGAGAATTCTCCGAAAAAGGTTAGTTACCAGTTTTACCCGTTATCCGGGTTAACACTAGAACCGTGTCCTTTTCTTGATATAAGCAATGATACAAAGGGTAAAGAGAACTATGAGAGCAATGCCGATCTTGAACCAGTCAGGTCCTGTTTTTTTCGTGGATAATGGAGATGCCGCCCAGTCGTCCTCAAAGACTCGTGAAAAATACTCCCCTACCCCATCATGATCGATAATCACCCCTGTTTCACGATTGAATCTGGGTGAATTGTCATTCCAATTGATGCTGCTGACCAATACGCTCCTTCCATCAACGATTACTCCTTTATTATGAATCTTTTCAATGTTATTTGCCTCCAAATCGGCAAGACGGGCTTCAAGGGGTAGATTCTCTTCTGCTGCAAGGTTTTTGATAAAACGGACCATTTCATCGTTATCAGCCGGCCCTTCAGTATTGTAATAGTAGGAATCCAGGAGAACCCGAACCCGTACCCCCCTGCGTGCCGCCCTGATAGCTTCATCGAGAAACGGATTGATCGTTCCATTCGTCTGGTTCGTAATATATGCCTGCTCGATGTCAATTGTCACCTCTGACCCGGCGATCATATCCCTGATAAGGTAACTTGTATCAGGAGATACGACTGGTATAACCCTTGCATCTTCGAACTGGTAGGGGGAGAATTCGGTCCTGTACTTGTCTGTGGGGGGGTATTCTGTTCCCCCGCTGCTGAACGCGGCGGGGATACACCAGCCTCCTGATGAATCATGGGAATAAACACCCCTGAAATAATGGGCAACTCCTTCATCCTCAATAACTATTCCCCATCCACGGTTTCCGGAAAGTCCCTGTTTGGGAAATCCGTTCGATTTGAAATTTTCGCTCGTTACCAGCACCAGGCTGTGATCTATGATCAGATATTTTGCATGGTCGAACCGGTAGGGCGCATGAATATCGTTCGACGATGTCATCAGAAATACCGGGATATTGGCTTTATTGAGTTCTGCAACGGCCCCTTTCTCTTCATCACTGATTCCTCCAACAGGTCCCCCCTCCAGGAGGACGGTAACCGCAACACCCCTCTTTCCTGCTTCAATAAGAGACTGGACCATTATAGGACTGGAAAATTCGTACACATTTGCCAGAATCTCCTTCCTTGCAGATCGGACCGTATCTTCATAAACGGAGAGAGAACAGTCAGGTGCGGCAAATGCTACACCATCAACCGAGATAAACTCCTGACTCATAAAGCGTGACTGGCCAAGCATCAGGACCCGCTGATCCCAAAATTCATTATCAGCGTAGTGAACCTGGCCCTGACGTGCGGATAAGTTCCCCGGCCAGACAAGTTCCTGGACGAGAGTCCCATGAACATACAGTTGGAGCTGGTCCCCTGTATTGGCCATCTGAAATGTGCCGCTCCTGACTACATCGGGTACAGCAGGAGAATAATCGTACCATTCGTAATCCGGGTTGCATCCGTGGGTCACCTGATATGCGCGACTGTTTCGGGCGATCGCGATCTCCCCCTCTATTGTAGAGCCCTGTGGAAACCGGAATCCGCCTTCTCCATCGGAGACCACAATCCCGTCCAGGCTCCCGGTTCCGGAAAGGATAAGGTATTCATCCGGATCGCCGTCGAGGAAGGGATCCGGGCAGAATTCCACGATCTCTACTGCATGTACCGGAATAACCAGGGTGAGCAGAAAGAAAAAAATCAACGACCCGTGCATAGCACTTGTGTTCGAAGCCTTAAATTATTAATCTGGTGAAATTTATCCTCTTTTCATGAATAGTCCCCTTGTGGTGAAGATCGGTGGGAGTCTCATGGATGAGATCGATCCCATCATCAAATTGTTCAATACGCGGCAATTGCCCGTTCTGATCGTACCCGGAGGAGGAAGGTTTGCCAGACTGGTACGGGAGACGGGTACTTCTGGTGATGCAGCCCACTGGATGGCTATTGCTGCAATGGAGCAGATGGGCTGGTTCATTGCTTCAAAGGGCGTGAGCACCGTCACTTCCCTCCAGGTTCCCCGCGGGGTAGAGGTTCTTCTCCCCTATACCCTGCTCAGAAACGCCGATCCGCTCCCTCATTCGTGGGATGTTACTTCTGACACAATATCGGTATGGATTGCATCCCGTCTTTCACTTCCCCTGATCCTTCTCAAATCTGTCGATGGGATCCGAACCGGGGGAACACTCCAGAAGCAGATAACAGGGGATGTCCCGACAGAGGATGTGGATCCCTGTTTCCTACGCTATGTGATTGCTACCGGGGTAAAGGCCGTCGTGTTAAACGGTCGTAATCTCCGCCGCCTCATGAATCTGCTCGATGGCCGTAAGGTTCAGTGTACAACCATCGGATTTTAAATCCTTCAGGGAAGATAATATAAGGACTGATAATCTGGAGTGAAACAATACATGATCCGGAAGTGTACTTCATGCAATGCCCCCCTTGCAGAACAGGGTGCGGCGGAATTCGGATGCCCCAAATGTGGATATGAGATACGACGCTGTGTGCGTTGCAGGGAACAGAGCATCCCCTATACCTGCCCGAAATGTGGATTTGGGGGACCGTAAGCGATGGGGAACGTTGCACTCATTCTCCGCGTCATGCCGGAATCCCCGGATATTGATCTCAATAATCTCACAGAACAGATAAAAAAGAAAGTGCCGGGCCTTCAGGATGTAAGGGAAGAACCGATTGGATTTGGATTAAAGGCACTGAAAATTGCCGTTGTTGTGGGTGATGGTGCGGGTGAGAGTGATACCGTGGAAGCAGATATCAATGCGATAAAGGGCGTTGAGAGGGCGGAGATCATCGAACTGACACTTACTTGAGAGGGTATGTATCAACCCTATTGAAGATCTTAAGATTCTTCTTTTTCAAGAAGCTGCATCAGTTCACTGGTTATTTCCCGGATTTTTTCCACAGAATTCTGGAATTGGGCTATTTCGTCGGGATCGATCTTTATGGTAATCGGGAACACCCCGTCGCGGTTTATCCGGGCAGGAACGCCAATACATACATCACCGATGTCGTGTACTTCGCTCTTTACATAGGCTGAAACGGTCAGGATCCTGTTTTCATTTCCAAGCACGGTTTGAACGAGGGTAGCAATTGCCTCTCCAGGCCCAAAAACCGTTGATCCCTTGTTTCTGATAATATCTTCACCACTTGATTTCACCGTCTTTACCATATCGGCAACAGGTAGCCCGGAGAATGCGGGAAGGTTGCTGATCTGGATACCTCCAATAGTGGTAGCTGACCAGAGAGGGACCATGCTGTCTCCGTGTTCTCCGATAATACGGGTATGCACCTCACTCACATGAACTTTGAAAAAGGAAGCGATGAGCGATTTGAGCCGCATTGAATCAAGGTGGGTTCCCAGTCCGAAAACGCGGGATGGATCCAAACCGGAGTATCTGAGTGCAACAGAGGTCATAACATCAACAGGATTGGTGACCATGAGGATCACTGCATCGGGAGCATGCTCCCCGATGTGTCGTGAATTGGATGCAACAATCCGGGCATTGCCCAGAGCCAGATCAAGACGGTCCTGACCAGCCTGCCTGGCAGCTCCTGCGGCGCAGATCACAATATCCGAACCGGCAACATCAGAGAGATCCGTCGTCCAGTTTAACTCGGTATAGTTACCGCATGCGGCAAAAGCGTCCTTCATGTCCTGGGCTATGCCACAGAGCAGGTTTTCCCTCCCATTCCGACCGACAAGAAGGATCTCGCTTACATAGGGTATCTCAGCTATGGTATGCGCGGCAAATGTTCCTACATTGCCTGTCGCCCCGATAATGGTGACTTTTGCCATGATAGTAACAATCAGTGGGGACACGTTTTTGGTCGACCGCACGTGTCAGCGTTCGCCAGAGACCCCCTCCTCCGCCCCGCAACCCCATGGGCGCCGGATGTCTACGGTAAGTCTGCTCCCTTCCGGGCCTGAACCGTTCTCCGCAGCAGCAGGTCGCCACTCCCTCCGGAGCCTTGATCCCTGTCCACCGACCTCATGGGACGAGGTTTCAACGTCAGGAGACTCACGACTCCCGAAGCCCGCCTCGGCCTTCCGCAAACTTCGTCCCCTGCATTCCGACGGTTTCAGGTGACAGGTGACGCCGAACCACCCGGACTAGTCCCCGTATATAGTATCTGAATATCAGGGGATAAAGGCCTCGCCGTTTACCTGTGACATCCATCCTCTGATCACTCTCCCTGAATTGGCCTGGTTTGATTTATCAAAAAGATCGATTACGGATAGTACTGGTTCTTTCGGAATGACCCGGTGAAGAGCATGGAGATCCGCCTGGAAAATCTGTATTTGCTGCGCGCCTTCTGTCTCAGCGATCAAAACCGGTTCTTTTCCCACCGGATGTTTTGCCATCGATGCATAATCCGTATACATTTTAAAGTCATCAACCTTGAAAAATTCCGAGTTCACTCTTGTATTATATGCAGACCAGAATGCCGCAGCGTACCAGGCATCGTTCAGAATGACGTGTGGAACTCCCAGCCTTGCACCGGTCAGACCGAGCGTTCCCGCTCCACAGCAAACGTCAACAAACCAGCCGGGCTTTATCCTGGCTATCCGATCCTCAACAGAACGTATTTTAGGATTGTAACCGCGGGGAAATTCAATATGGATTGCCGAATGCTGCTGGTAGATCACGACAGGACCTATCGTTGTCGGGAAGACATTGGCTCTTACATCACACCCTGCCAACAGTGCATAGGTGCGGGGAGGTTTCTTCAGGGAAGTATCAGTCACTCCGGGCACATACTTCCCGGCCCTGACAACACCCCGGACTTCAGGGATTTCATCGACTATCATCCGGGCAACGGACTTATCTGGATGACGGGAGAGGAGAACAAGCGATCGTTTTAGTAAAAACGGAGGATTCACCATAGGATAACCGGGGTGGAGCAGAGGTGATCCAACCTCTCTGAGAGCTTCTTTTCCGGTGAATATTCCTTCCCTGACAAGGAGAGTATACAGATGGGCAAAAACATCATCAAGAGATCGCCTTCCGCAGCTGCAGGCCTCATGATAGGAGTCCTTTGGAGGAGGGAGACTCTTATCAAGAATTGTCATCCTGCAGTCTTTGCATCCCGCGAATACTGCAGGGATCATATCGATGATCTCCCGTGCTTCTCTGACACAGTCATCCCCACAGACAGGGCATTTCATAGAAGAATCCTCTGCTTTCGGAAACGATATCTTTTGAGTATATTCAAAATACTCATTGAGCGGGTATCGCTCTATAAGGGACCGGTCCGGGATTCACTACTGGGATTGAGAACCATTCCATGATTTTTTTCTCCTGCTGATTCAAGGACGAGGTAAGAAAAAATGAAGATGGGCCCGATGCGATTTGAACGCATGACCGCCCGGTTATGAGCCGGGCGCTCTTACCGGACTAAGCTACGGGCCCAGATTGAAGCGCCGCCAACAGGACTCGAACCTGTGACATGCTGGTTAACAGCCAGCCACTCTACCAACTGAGTTATGGCGGCACAAATGCTGTGCCTTAATACATTCTTTCTAAATACTTTTAAAAGTAGCGTTACATCCCATAAGAGCCTGACTAATGCGCTTTTTTCATTCCTTCGAGAAGTCTCATCATTTCATCAAGCTCTTCATCGAGATGTTCAAGGAGATCCGCGGTGAGTTCGGTTGCCACAGCGCCTGAAGGTGAAGCTCGGATATAGCCCATCTGCTCCAGAACACGAAGCGAGTATCGAATCCGATGAAACGGCTGATCGAGTATCTCGGAGAGTTTCATAATACCAATCGGTTCATGATCGACAACGGTCCGCAGAACTTCAATATGCCGTTGCATCAGCTCAATTTCACTCTTCACTTTTTCGATCATTATTCCCCCGAGGATTACAGAATACTCTGTTATGTCATAGATTGTCTACTCCTGGTCATGTAGCCATTCCCGGGTTTTTCTGTATTGACCCTGGAAATAGATCGTTAGTCCACCAACCAGGAGAGCAATAATCAGAATGACAGGAATCCGATATACTCCAGGTACCAAAAACCATGCAAGTATTCCAATGGCAACGAGCAGAATGATGATATTCAGCATTATCGCAAGACGATAAAATTTCCATTTGAACTTTTCTTTCGTCGCCAGGTCCATTACACATAGGTAGTTTCTATGATAAAACTACTTGTGGTCCGGAATCAAAATGGATCGGTATGGACGCGCTCGATCGGGCACTCAAAAAGAGCGGGGCATCAGCGTATGTGATGGCCGGTTCATCGGATTATGCCGACATGCGATACCTCACCCGTTTCATCACTACCGATCCAATCATATATATTCGAAAAGTCGGGGAGCGCGGATGGATCATTGTTTCCCAGATGGAATACACCCGTGCCCAGCAAGAGGCAGCCACGATGGTCATGACACGGGCTGATGCCGGACTATTCGGGATACTTGAAGAAGAGAAGGACCGATGGAGAGCCCTCGCAAGGATGGTGGGAGGCCTGGCAGGAGGGAAGGTCCTCATCCCCCCAGACCTCCCCTACGCCCTTGGCTGTCACCTTGATCAATTGAACGGGGTGATTATTGACCGGGGGACAGTCCCGTTGATGAGAGCAAAAAAGTCCCGCTCTGAGGTATCCATAATCGAGAAGGTTCAGCGCTCGGCGGAACAAGCGATGCTCCATGCAATTGATTGTATCCGTAGATCAAAAGCACGGAACAGCATGCTCTGGCTCGATGGCAAACCTCTCACATCCGAACGAATCCGATCTGATATGCATACCCTGCTGATGCATAGGGGATGTAGTGCAAAGGATACGATCCTCTCCTGTGGGAGAGATACTGCGGTACCTCATACCAAGGGCACCGGGACATTGTGCGAAGGAGAGCCGATTGTGATCGATATTTTTCCAAGGAATGAACACACCGGTTATTACTCAGATATGGCACGAACGGTGGTAAAAGGTGAACCGTCATTGGAGATAAGCGAGATGTTCGATGCCGTGAAGGCTGCACAGGACCTTGCAGCCTCCATCATGAAACCGGGAATATCCGGAGAGGAGGTGCATCAGGCTGTGGTTGACCTTTTTGCCAGCCAGGGATATGGAACGAAGGGTGAAGGATTCATTCATAATCTCGGGCACGGGGTAGGGCTTGAGGTTCACGAGCTCCCGTCCCTTGGGCCGGGAGGGGATGCTCTCTGCAGGGGAAATGTTGTCACCAATGAACCCGGGCTCTACTATGAAACGACAGGAGGGGTAAGGCTTGAGGATATCGGGGTAATAACGCGGACAGGATATCGGGATTTTACCGTTTTTCCCCGTGAGCTGGTGGTATGAACATGATGCCCGATGAGGATGCTCTCTCATATTATTGTGACGCGGGGAAGATCGCATCTGCTGTCCTGGAAAAAGGGTCTTCCCTGATAAAGATTGGAAACCAGGTCCTTGAAATTGTCGAGTCCATCGAGCAGATGGTTGAGGATCAAGGCGCCGGGCTGGCATTCCCTCTCAATCTCTCGTTTAACGAAGATGCGGCACATGATACGGCTTCATCTGAAGAACAGCGAATATTCTCGGGAGGAGATGTCGTAAAACTGGACCTGGGTGTACACCTGGAAGGATATATCGCGGACACCGCTGTGACGATCGACCTAGGAGATAACGCGCTGCTCCTTGAAGCTTCAGAAGCCGCACTCACTAATGCCATAGAGATGGTGAAACCCGGGGTTACATCCGGAGCACTTGGAAGAATAATCCAGCATGAGATCGAAGCACGGGGATATCACCCCATTACCAACCTCACGGGTCATGGCCTTGCCAGGTATTCGATCCATACCCCCCCGAGTATCCCAAACATCTCCTATCAGGGGGGGGCTATCCTTGAGGAAGGGATGGTATTCGCCATCGAGCCGTTTGCCAGTACGGGCTCTGGGAGGGTAAGCGAGAAGAGGCGCATAGAGATTTTTCAGCAGACTGCAGTCAAGCCCGTGCGGCTGCCTTCCGCTCGTAAATTGCTTGAATCGGTAAGAAAACGACATGGAATGCCTTTTGCGCGACGCTGGGTTGGTGATGGGAAACAGGATCTCGCACTTGCAAGCCTGATCAACCAGGGCATTGTCCGCTCTTATCCTGTCCTTTCTGATGTGCCAGGTTCACTCGTATCCCAGCACGAGCACACCGTCATTGTCACCAGTGATGGGTGTATTGTGACTACTGCTTGAGATATGCTTATGGAAACACGGCACCAATATCATACGTTACAGAGATGTCCCCAGAGGATGAGACGTTAAAGCTCCTTGAGGTAGCGCTCACTGCGGAGATATTCAACCAGCACCAGAACCTTGACATCAATGACCTTACCCCGGAATGCCGGATGTTATTTGGTGTTAACGGTGAAGGAGAGGTAAAGCGCCCCCTCTCTGTCAGCGAAGGCATGATCAAGCGTAGTCTCGGTATTCAGGATGCCTGTTCAAAGCTATCCAAAATCCCTGTTATCACGTGTGATGATTTTGGCCAACGTATCCATGTGACAAGCCTCGAAGCGGCTGCACGGATGTTTGTAAGGAAAGGGGGAATCAATCTTGCCGGCAGTAACCCGGCATTGGCATTCTACCTTGGATCCGTTGATACCACTGCGCCTTCCTACAAACTTGTCAGAGCTGCGAATCCGCCATACGAGGATACACGCATATTCCTTGATAAGAAGGTTGCCACAATCCTCTCCGGAGATGAATCCCTCAAATCTGGGCTGGACCTTGTCATCATCAGTGCCCCGGATGAGGTTGAACAGAAATTCGAAAATTTCGTCTGCACGGATGAGCAGATCCGGATCATCAGCAAGATCAAGATTGCGCGGCAACACCGGGAGACCCTGCAACGGCATGGTATTCATGAAGTGGGAAAACTCCTGTTTGTCGGACCTCCCGGTACGGGCAAGACAAGCCTCGCCCTGGGATTGTCCAGGGAGATGCATCTCCCCCTCATCGAGGTTCGCATATCGATGGTAACCTCGCAGTATCTTGGAGAGACCTCAAAGAACATCGACAGGATCTTTGAATTTGCAAAGCAGATCGCACCCTGCATTTTATTCATTGATGAATTCGATTTCGTTGCCAAGAGCAGGGTCACCGATGATCATGGTGCCATGAAGAGGGCAGTAAATGCACTCCTGAAAAACATCGACAGGATAAGCCTTATCCGGGACGGAGTACTCCTGATAGGCGCAACCAACCATCCTCAGCTGCTAGACGAAGCGGCATGGCGACGTTTTGACGAGATTGTGGAATTTTCCCTTCCAGGAAGGGAGATGCGCATTCAGATACTTAAACATATCACCGCCTCCATCGATTGCCAATGCGATTATGGACTTATTGCCGATACCACAGAAGGGTTCTCCGGTGCCGATCTCAGGATTATGATCAAGGAAGCCCTGCTTTCAGCGCTGATCGAGGGCAGATCCCATATCAATGACTGTGATATCGAACGCGGAATCATCCTCGTAAGCAACAGGGGTGCAGTGCGCCGCCAGAACTGGTTATAGGATGAAAATTACGGTTCTGGGGACCGGGGATGCAGTAGGGACGCCGAAGGTAGGGTGTTCCTGCCCGCGATGTGCGTTTGCTCTTGAATATGGAATTCACCGGCTGAGGACATCCTTTCTTGTCGAACATGGGGAGAGGACCATCCTTATCGACTCTTCTCCCGATCTGCGACAACAGCTGTTGATCTATGGATCCCCACATATTGATGCCGTGATATGGACCCATGGCCATTATGATCATTTTATGGGTTTTGGTGAATTTTACCGCGTCCAGGCTATGCCCGCCGTCTATGCTGCTCCACATGTCCTTGACTATTGCGGGAATATTTTCAGATTTCTGAATTTCAAGCGAAATGCTGCAGATCCGTACTTCCCCTTCACTCTGTTCGGACTTGGGGTGACCCTGGTCCCGGTTAACCATCCTCCTGTAGAGGCATATGGTCTTGTTCTGTCTGATGGAAAGACAAAAATTGCATTTACTTCTGATTCAAATGCAGACCTCCCCGCAGATACTCTTTCTTGGTTTTCCAACGCCGACCTCCTTTTCGTTGATGCGCTGGTCCCACCTCCCGTACATATCCCCAAGCATATGAACTACGACGAAGCCTGCGCTCTTGCCGATAATCTTGACGTGGGAGATTTCAGATGTGTCCACATGAGCCATACCATCCCCTGGGATCTCCCTCATACCGGGAAAGACGGAGAGGTATTCTGTTTTTAAGAATAGGCATGAGTATAGACCTGTGACACACCCACCACGATAATATCACAAAACCGCTACACCCTCATATTCTCTCTCGTGGATCTACACATACCTATATACCAGTTTATCTCTCAATAATAGGTGGGATGAATATCAAAATTCTTGAGCTTGAGAAGAATAAGGCACGTCTGGTGATTTCAGGAGAAGGACATACTTACATGAATGCCCTTACTGAGGAGATCCTGATGGATCCAGGGGTTGATGTCGCCCGATATCTGATTAAATTCCAGTTCTCAGACCCTGAACTGCTGGTCACCACAAAAGGGGACCGTGATCCCCTCGCCGCGATCAAGGACGCCTGTGCCCGCCTTTCCGGATATTGCACAGATCTTCTTGAGAAAATGCCGGAACGATAGAAACATCTGAAAAAGATTATATCTGTTCTGTAAAAACAATTGAGCCCGATATCCGGGAAATCCGTATTTTTACCTTCTGTCCTGGCTTACCTCTTGGGATATACATGATGTACCGGCCCATCCTCACCACACCATCTCCACGTTTACTCACAGACTGGACTTCGACCTCCAGTTCCTGTCCTTCCTGGAGATCGCTGCCCACCGGCTCAGAGCGGGCTTTCCTCTTCCGCACCGGCCGGTGCCCGCCACAGGCATCGCAGCGGAGCAGGAGTACCCGGTCATCCTTTACAAGACGTGTATCGGGTTTTCCGCATTCGGAACAGATGACATAATCATCAACATATCCCTTGACAAGCCCGTTGATCAGGGATGACTCGAACTTTCCATTAAAGATAGCACGCGTTCCGTCTATTTTTCCTGCAGTGCCAAGTTCACCAAGCAGGTACTTCATGAGATGGTCCTGATCCCTTCGTACCACATCGGCTATTTCTGCAAAATTTTCAAGAATCGTCGTTTTTCCTTCAATGTAGACTTTGGCCTCAGGAACGATGAACCGGTCTGTGGATTCACTCTGCTCGGTCACATTCGAATATGCTTTTTTGAGGAGTGCCTCGTACGGATCGACCATATGACTATATATTCCCTTCAAGCCCCTAAATACCCCCACCATGCCGCCTCCCTTACGCGATGGAACTTTATGGTTTCAGAGAGAGAGCTCATCTACCACCATGCTGTCGCCCGCCGACCTTTCCACCATCAGGAATACCCTCAACCGGGAACCTACCGATGTCGAACTTGCATGTTTTGAAAATCTCTGGAGTGAACACTGTAGTTACCGCTCAACAAAGCGCCTCTTAAAAACGCTCCCGACCAGCGGTGATGATGTCATTCTCGGACCGGGGGATGATGCGGCGATTGTCCGTTTCAGCAACCGGATGGCACTTGCAATCTCGATGGAGAGCCATAACCATCCGAGTTACGTTGATCCGCATGACGGTGCGGCTACAGGAGTAGGGGGAATCGTTCGTGATGTCCTCTCGATGGGTGCACGGCCAATAGCTCTTATGGATCCATTGTATTTTGGGCCGCTCGAGAAGGAGAAGAACCGGTATCTGCTTGAACATGTGGTGGAGGGAATAGGGGGATACGGAAATTGTATCGGGGTTCCCGTAGTAAGGGGAGATCTTGCTTTTGACAGCAGTTACAACGGCAATCCGCTGGTAAACGTGGTCTGCGTCGGTATTGTCCATCCCGAGCGATACATCACTGCGCGGGTAAAACAGCCAGGAAACCACCTTGTTCTCATCGGGGCATCGACAGGGCGTGATGGCCTTGGCGGAGCGTCATTTGCATCCCGGGACTTGTCTGAGGATTCAGAAGCTGAGGATCGCCCAAGTGTGCAGATAGGGGATCCGTTCACGGAGAAGCTTCTCATTGAGGCCATTCTCGAGATGGCAGAAACGGGGAAGATCTTTTCCTGCCGTGACCTTGGAGCAGCCGGGCTTGCCGGGGCTTCGAGCGAGATGTGCAGCACGTTTGGCGGCCTGATACATGCTGACCAGGTACATCAGCGCGAAACCAACATGCGGCCGGTTGAGATCATGCTCGCCGAATCCCAGGAACGGATGCTTATCGAGGTGGCAGCATCCGATGTATCCCTGATGGGCAGTATTGCCGATAAGTATGATCTCAAGTGGAGTGATATCGGGGTGGTGATCGCTGATCCCCGTTATATCGTGAAATTCCACGGGAAAACAGTCGCTGATATCCCGATTCACTTCCTCTGCGGCGACGCACCGGAATGTACCTGGGAGAGCCGGCCTTATAATGAAGTGAAACCATTCAGCCCTCCTTCCGGATCGCTCGATGATCTCCTCCTTCAGGTTCTTTCCCACCCCGAAGTAGCACACCGGACCTGGGTGAGCGAACAATATGATCATGATGTGCAGGTAAGGACGATCTCTCTCCTCCACGATGCCGCTGTATTACGTCTCGATGGAGAATCCCAGGGTCTTGCCCTTTCCTGCGGGTGCAATCCCAGACAGATATTCCTTTCCCCCTATGACGGTACGGCAAATGCAGTATACGAGAATGCAGCAAACCTTGCATGTACTGCGGCCGATCCGCTTTGTATGGTAAACTGCCTGAACTTTGCGAGCCCTGTCCATCCCGATATCTACTGGCAGCTCTCTGAATGTGTGAAGGGTATGGGAGACATGGCACGGGCGATCGGGGTTCCGGTCGTGGGAGGCAACGTCTCACTCTATAATGAGAGCGATGAGATGTTAACGCGGATAATACCCACCCCTTCGATTGGAATGGTTGGCCGTATCTCCGTTACCCATCCGGTGAAACCAAAACCCGGGATGGGTCTTGCAGTCTGCGGGCAGGAAGGATCCCATTTTGGTGGATCAGTTCTTGACGCGGTCTTTTCCTGTGGAGGGATGCCGCCGCCGAAAGCTGATCCCTCAATACTGAGCGCAATCCGTTCGCTCACCACGTCTGACAGGTGCATCGCAGTAACTGATATCTCGCAGGGAGGTCTCGCAGCCGCTCTTGCAACTTTTTTACCAGGAGCGAGTGTGAAACTTGAAGTTCCTGCATTACCCGCACTCCTGTCAGAGACATATGGGAGATTTCTGATAGCGTATGACAACGAATCCTCGTTAAAGGGCTTCAATTACCGAACAATCGGCGAGGTTACCTCTGAAGGGTTCGAGATACGGCATCCCGGTGGGGAGGTCAGTCTTATAAAAGATCATGTCGAGTATGCTCTATCCTCGTTTACCCGTATTATGAAGGGGTAGATATTTTCCATGAGTTTCGTGAGGAGGGGGGAGGGGGAGTTCCTGAAAGATAGAGAGAATGCGCCGGTTTCACCAGTAAAATCAGATTTTATGAACCAGCATTTTCCGTTTCCGGGGTTCTCTTAAGGTGTCACCTTTACTAATCGACGAAATGATCCCTCCCTGTTACCTGTGTTCCAGCCGAGAAGACCGATATCATTTACAGAGAGATTTGCGTTGTTTTACTCACTGTTTCTTTGATTCCTTGAAAGCTTATTGCTTGAAAAGAGGGGGAGGAAGGATCTGATTACTTCTTCTGGAACTGGGGCATAAGGGAACGCACTTCTTTTCCTACTTCTTCTATGAGGTGTTCCTCGTCCTCCTTTGTCAGGGCATTGAAGACCGGACGGTTGACCATGTTTTCGAGCATCCACTCACGAGCGAATTCCCCGGTCTGGATTTCACGCAGTATCTCCTGCATGGCAAGGTAGCTCTCCGGGCCGATAACCCTTGGACCACGGGTGAGATCTCCGTATTGTGCGGTATTCGAGATCGAATTCCGCATTTTCGTGAAGCCTCCTTCGTAAATGAGATCAACGATCAACTTGGTCTCATGGAGTACTTCCAAATATGCCATTTCCGGCGCATACCCTGCCTCGACAAGGGTCTCGAACCCGGCCTTGATAAGCGAGGTCATACCGCCGCAGAGCACAGCCTGTTCGCCGAAAAGATCAGTCTCAGTCTCCTCGCGGAAGCTCGTTTCCAGTACTACCGCGCGGGTGGCACCAATTCCTTTCGCATATCCGAGAGCAAGTGCCTGGGCATTACCGGAATAATTCTGATGGACTGCAATAAGGGCAGGGACGCCTTTTCCTTCCTCGTACATCCTCCTCACCAGTGCACCGGGACCTTTTGGTGCCACCATGATAACATCAACATCAGGGGGTGGGACGATCTGTCCAAAATGAATATTGAATCCATGCGAGAACATCAGGCATTTGCCGGTGGTCATGTGAGGCCTGATCTCGGTCTTGTATACCCCTCCCTGGCTTTCATCGGGGAGAAGTATCTGGACGACCTGTGCCATTTTTACCGCGTCAGGCACAGGATATACCTTGAATCCATCCGCTTTGGCAAGATCCCAACTCTTTCCCTGTCGTAGCCCGATTATTACGTCAAGCCCGCTGTCCTTCAGGTTCAGTGCCTGCCCTCTTCCCTGCGATCCGTATCCTATCACCGCAATACGTTTTCCATCGAAAACCGAGAGATCTGCATCGGATTCATAATATTTCTTAATCATACTTCGTCCAACAGATATCGCTAACAGAGCACTTAAATATTATATAAAAAAATTACATTCCACACCCTATCCAAATAAAAGAGCGGGAGCGATGTAGTATTCACGAATTGAAAAGTGTAAAGATGGGCCGTGATTTGCCAGACATCCAATCAACAACCCCGGCGGTCCGCATTAACCTCACCCGTGTTGGGGTAAAGAATGTCAAGAAACTGGTGGAGGTATCCCGGGGTGAGAAACGCCCGGTCATATTCATATCCAATTTTGATGTTTTTGTGGATCTCCCGGGAAGTCTCAAAGGGGCTAACCTTTCGAGGAATTTTGAAGTTATCGATGAGGTGCTTCAACAGGCTATCGATGGCGACGTAAAGGAGATCGAAGACCTCTGCAGCGTGGTTGCACGAAAGCTGCTGGACCGTCATGAATACGCAGACAATACCGAGGTGTTGATGCGGAGCCAGTTCATGGTCAAGCGCGAGACTCCGGTATCCCACACCAGCTGCCACGAAGTGGTAAAGGTCCATGCCCGTGCTGTTGCAAGGCGGACATTTCGCGATCCCATCGTAAGGAAAAGCATCGGTGCCGAAGTGACCGGTATGACCGCATGCCCCTGTGCACAGGATATCATGAAAGAGAGGGCACTCTACGTGCTCAAGGATCTTAAAGTTGAAGATGAAAAGATCGATGCGTTCCTCCGCGAAGTCCCCATGGCTACCCATAACCAGCGTGGACGAGGATTCCTGTGCATTGAGATTGACGATGATCAGCATGTTAAACTTGAAAAGATCATCCGGATTCTCAAGGACTCCATGAGCACCAGTATCTTCGAACTCCTCAAACGGGGTGACGAGAGCTATGTTGTCCTGAACGCACATAAGAATCCCCGGTTTGTTGAAGACTGTGTCAGGGAAGTTGCAAAGAAAGTGCTTGCTGAATTCCAGGACCTCCCGGGAGATTCGCTCATAACCATCAAACAGACCAACGAAGAGAGTATTCACCAGCATGATGCCTACGCAGAGCGCAGGGCTACCATGGCAGAGCTCTACGTTGAACTGAATGGTGAGCAGAAATAATCAGACCTGATACAGGATAAAACCCCTTTCTCTGCATATCTTATCGATTTTTTTCCGATGCATGGAGGACTTGGATTTTGAAATCCACTTTTTCCCGTATGATTTCCATTTTTGGAAGGTAATTAACATATAAAATTTACTATTTCGGCATTTAAAGCCCATTCCGGCCCGGAATGATCCAGAGCTGATATATACAGGAGTGAATCTATTGTAAATGAACGTACTCTGTACGGTCATTCATCCGATGAGATGAGGTGTGTGGATTAACACCTGTATTGCAAACTGAACAACTCAATAACCTGAGGCGATACTATTGTCAAAAATTGTAGAGATATCCCCAACTACGAGGCATGAGGGACACTCAAAGCTCGTCCTCAAAGTGGACGATGCAGGCATCATTGAGCGTGGTGACTGGCTCTCCATCACCCCCGTACGGGGAGTCGAGAAGCTTGCCATCGGTAAGACAATGGACCAGGTGCCAAAGATCGCATCACGCGTCTGTGGTATCTGTCCGATTGCCCACACGCTTGCCGGAATCGAGTCAATGGAAGGTTCCATCCGGTGCGAGATCCCGCGGGATGCCAAGCTCCTCCGTATCGTGCTGCAGTGTGCCAACCGGCTCCACAGCATCGCACTGCACAACATCCTGATCCTGCCCGACTTCTATATCCCGGGCACGGACACAAAGATCAACCCGTTCACTCCCGAAGAGCCTGTCCGGAGCGTCGCAAAGCGTATCCAGCGGCTCCGCGAAATTGGCCAGACAATCGGTGAGATCGCCGGTGGAGAGGCGGTCCATCCGAGCAATCCCCGTGTTGGGGGTTTGTACAAGGCATGCACTCCCCATGCGAAGGCCAAGATGTACGATCTTGCAAAAGAAGGTCTTGTCCTGGCCCACGAGCAGATGGAATTCATGCTCGCGGTCCTCAACAACATGAAAAAACGCGACTGGACTGAGGTCGGTGGAAAACAGATCCCCCTGCCAAAGACGCTCGGCTACCACAACCAGGGCTACATGGCTGCACATCCAATGTATGCCAGCTCGAACCTTGACGATAATCCCGGCTGGGATCCCCAGCGCTGGACCGATGTACGGCCATGGGACTGGTACATGGGTGAAGGAGAAGTCAGCCTGGCAGATCCAAGCTACCCAATTGGCGGTACATCTCCGGTCGGCACGAAAGTCAATCCCCAGATGGAAGCCTGTACCGGTGTCCCGCTCTACGATGGTGCCCCGGTCGAGGTAGGTCCACGTGCCAGGCTCGTCAAGTTCAAGAACTTCGACGAGAAGGGAACCTGGGGCCAGCATATCGCCCGCCAGCTTGAATATACCGACAACCTTTACACCATCATCAATGCACTCGATGAATACAACCCATCCGGGAAGGTGCTCGCTGATCCCATACCTCAGGGAGATGGTTCCATGGGCTGGGCAGCGAACGAAGCCCCACGCGGGACTGATGTTCACCTTGCGAAGGTCAAGGACGGGCGTGTACTCTATTATGAGATGCTGGTACCCACCACCTGGAACTTCCCGACCTGCAGCCGTGCGCTGACCGGTGCACCATGGCAGGTTGCAGAGATGGTGGTCCGCGCCTATGATCCGTGCGTCTCATGTGCTACCCACATGATCGTCATTGATGAAGACAAGAGGATAGTTGCCCAGAAGCTCATCCAGTGAGGGTAACCCCATGCTGTTTCCGGAAATAGTGGTTGCAGGGTGTGGAAATCCGCTCTTTGCCGACGACGGGTTTGGTCCCGCTGTAGCAGAAGAGCTCGGTCGTCTCGAACTTCCCGATACAATAAAAATTGTGGACGCCGGACTAGGCGGACCGCATTTTATTTTTACCCTAATCAATCCCGAACAAACCAAACGGCTGATCATCATCGATATTGCCGATTTTGGTGCTCAACCAGGGGAGATACGGGATTTCCGGGTAGAGGACCTTCCTGCAGGGAGCTATCGGGATATTCATTCGTGGGATCTCACCGAGCCGCTCCAGCGCCTGAAAGATTCAGTCGACATCACCGTTATCGGATGCCAGCCGCGAAGGGTTACTGCCCCTGAGTTCGAACTGGGGCTCACTGATGAGGTACAGGAGGCAATCCCAAGAACTGTCCGTCATGTATTGGAATTACTAGGGGTGGACTATGGGATGGCTATCAAGAATCTTCGGAATGAAGGACAACAGCGTGAAACCGGAAGAGAAACCTGTTCCGGTGAAGGCTGATGTTGAAAAAAAGGCAGTAGTTTTACAAAAGGAGGATAAGCCTGTGGCAGACAAGATAAAAGTTGGCCATGTACACATGAGTGGATGTACAGGCTGCCTTGTATCCTTAGCAGACAATTACGGAGGATTGCTTACAATCCTTGACAAATATGCTGACCTGGTCTATGGCCTGACCCTTGCGGACGTTCGTCACATCCCAAAGATGGATGTTGCGCTTGTCGAGGGGTCAGTCTGTATCCAGGACAAGATTTCAGTTGATGAGATTAAAGAGACACGCGAGAAGGCAGCAGTCGTTGTTGCCGTCGGCGGATGCGCCTGTTATGGTAATATCACCAGGTTTGCCCGTGGCGGTCAGACCAACCAGCCGCAGCACGAATCGTTCCTTCCTGTGGGCGACCTGATCAAGGTCGATGTGTATATCCCAGGATGTGCACCAACGCCGCAGCTGATCAGGAACGTCTGTGTGATGGCCTACCTGCTCCTGAAAGGGAACAAGGACCAGCAGGATCTTGCAAAGAAGTACCTGACCCCGCTCATGCAGCTTGCAGAGCGTGGGACAGAAGCCTGCGGATGCGACCTGATGTACGATGTCGTCAACCAGGGGCTCTGCATGGGGTGCGGGAGCTGCGCTGCAGCCTGCCCGGTCAGGGCAATCACCCATGAATATGGGAAACCCAATGTGAACCGGGAGATGTGCATCAAGTGTGGAGCCTGTTATGCCCAGTGCCCGCGGAGCTTCTTCAACTTTGACGTTATCACCGGATTCGAGGGGATACTGGAAGCCATTGACGGAGCGCTCAAGTGAGGTGAACATGATGGGAACTGAACTCGGCAATTACAAACTCTGTATATCAGCGCGCAGCACTGACAAGGAGATCCTGAAGAAAGCCCAGGACGGGGGAATCGTCACCCAGATCTTCAAGTATGCTCTTGAAGAGGGGATCATTGACGGTGCGATCGTCAGCGGGCCCAGCGATGAGCCCTGGAGGCCACGCCCATTCGTCGCCACGACCGTCGAAGAACTGATGAAGTCAAGGGGAACCCGGTACAATATCAGCCCCAACGTCTCCTTCATCAAGGAAGCAACACGGAGCTACGGTCTCGACAGGATCGGTATTGTCGGTACACCCTGCCAGATGCAGGCTGTCCGGAAAGGACAACTCTATCCGGTCGGTCTAAGGGATGTTCCTGACAAGATTGCCCTCGCGATCGGCATCTTCTGCATGGAGAACTTCCCCTACCAGAGCATCAAGCAACTCGTGGAAGACCATGCCGCAATGAAACTCGAATCTGTCAAAAAGATGGAGATCGGGAAAGGGAAGTTCTGGGTCTACGGTGAACGCGGACAGGTTGTCCAGCTGCCACTCAAGGTCACCCACAAATACGAACAGCCAGGCTGCCACGTCTGTCTCGATTACGTCGCGAACCTTGCCGATGTCTCCACCGGGTCGGTTGGAAGCCCGGACGGCTGGAGCACGGTGTTTGTGCGGACCAAGAAAGGGGATGACATCTGGTCGAAAGCAATCGCTGCAGGATGCTTTGAGACAAAGCCCATCGAACAGGTGAAACCCGGCCTTGAGCTTGTCTCGAAACTGGCCAACGAGAAGATTACCAAGAACCAGAAGACCGTAGAAGAGCGGGCAAAGTTCGGCGTCAACAAGGCGCTCCGGAACCCCTACATCAGCCCGAAATAATACCCTCAAAATTTTTTAAACATGGGAAAACAGATTTTTCCCTCTCTTTCATGCCGATTGCCATGAACATTCTTTTTAGGCTGGAATTTTTGCCTTTGCCACTTTTTCCATGTACAAGAAAGAAATGAAGGGATTCAGGAGAGTGAGTACCCGAAATCCGGATTTTCATACCTGCTATGTTTGAAAACAAAAGTTTTGATCGTTCCAGATTTTTATTTCCAGACATCAACCGGGCTGATCATCGCATCGATCAAAAGATCAAAATCCATCGATTTGATCCAGCCTGCTTTTTCAAACATGTTCATGAAACAGACCCCTATGAGAAGGGCATCCGGATGTGTGTCCACAGCCGATTTTACCTGCTCCATCGTAACGGGTACATTTGGCATCGAGAGGCCTCCCATAACAACTACTGCTTTTGGATTGCTAATCTTTACGGCACCTCCTGCCTGCATACCGATATCGGGAATAAGTTTCATCTTCTGTGCTTTTGCCTCGTCAACATACGGAACAAACACCTGTTCAAGGTTCATACCCCTCACGGCGAACCCGAGAAGCTCGACAAACGGTGTACAGGTGCCCGGGCACCCATAGTACACGAGCTGGTCACCGCCGGAGATCCCGTTCTTCTCGAGGTATTCCTTAAACGGCCGCAACATGCCGGGAACACCCTGAAAAACCTCTTTTTGTTTCATGTTTATCACAGATACACCATATCCGGACTATCGGAGCCGGCCGGACTACCGGGAATGTAAATAGGGAGATGCTCCAATATTAATGTAACATTCGTGCGGTGAGGGGATTTTCATCTTAAATAAAATTCTTGTCTGTTATGCCACGCGCTATGGCTCAACCGGAGATATCGCCCGGATCATCGGAAGGGAACTGGAGGGTGCAGGATACCAGGTGACTGTCAGTCCTATCGCCGATATCAAAGATCCAGGGGAGTATGATAGAGTTGTGATCGGAAGCCCGCTTTACATGGGGAAATGGCTCGCAGAAGCACGAGACTTTGTGAGCAGATTCAGGCATTCCTTGAAAGAACGTTCTGTTGCAGTATTCTCTGTCGGCTACTCCCTGAAGGACAGGACGAAGGAGCATTTGCGAAGCGGTGAAGACGCCCTTGATGCAATCCGCCTTTTCATCAATCCTATCAGTACTGGTTTTTTCCCCGGAAGGGTGGACCCAGACATGATGTCCCCGGTCGATAAGGCAGTGATTACGATTGGCGGTGTCACTCCGGGTGATTTTCGCGATGATGACCTGGTTGTGTCCTGGGCACGGGATCTCGCAGGTGCGTTCTCCCAGGCAGACCGGTAGACCAGCAGGACTACTCTGATTTTCCCTGGTCATTACCCGGATCCAATGCCTGGTCGGCAGACGAGGTAAGGCTACCTGATAATAATGCTTTTCGGATTCCTCGATATGGAATGATGTTAACTGCTATGCTGGAGAGTCTTTGTGATATCTTCTACAAACCGGCCCAATGCTTCCCGTGCACTTGAAGGATCTTTTGCAGAGACCTCGTAGATGTAGCTGCTCCCAGGCAGTTCCCTTCTCACCATCGCCGGACATGACTCAGTCACATCACATTTGTTGACCAGCAGGCCGAGCGGGATATTGCTTTCCAGGAGATCATGGTACAGGCTCCGTGTAAAATCATCCACCGCACACGTACAATCGACCAGAAGAAGCGCGGCATCCATCCCCTGCATGATGATCCTGCGGGCAAATTCAAACCGTTCCTGACCGGGTGTACCAAAAAGGTGGATTGTCAGGTGGTCGTGAATCATCACTTTGCCATAATCAAGGGCGACTGTTGTGGTGCCATCACCGCATTTGGTATCAACGTGGCGTGATGCAGGGTCGACCGCCTGGATGAATGTTGACTTCCCGGCATGATATGACCCGAAGACCACAATTTTCAGCCGCGAGACTTCCATAGGGGAGTTATGGTATGGATTTTTTTATTAACTGTTTCGATCTTTTTCGTTTACAAAAGAGTCCCCCTGACAGATGCTTACCATTGAGACGGTTTACCGTTCATCGGTTTTATTCTCTTTTAAAGTCAACCCTTAAACCATGTCTGAAGCGAAGACACATCCTGCTGGAAAACGAGTAACCCTGGAGACATCGATGGGCGAGATCCTGCTCGAGCTATATGGGGATATGCCCTTGACCGCAGGAAACTTCGAGAAACTGGTCTCATCAGGATTCTATAACGGAATTATATTCCATCGTATTATCGAGGGTTTCATGATCCAGGGAGGATGCCCCAAAGGAACCGGAATCGGTGGCCCTGGTTACGTGATAAAGGATGAGTTTACTGCCGCCAATCAGAATAACAGAGGTACTATCTCGATGGCCAATGCCGGTCCCAATACCGGAGGGAGTCAGTTTTTCATCAATCTCGTCGATAACAACTACCTCGACAAAAATCATCCCGTCTTTGGAAAGGTTATTCGTGGTATGGATGTTGTCGATAAAATCGGCAAAGTAAAAACCGACCGGAACGACAGGCCACTCTCACCTGTCACAATTATAAGAGCCTCTGTCGTTTGAACAGACCTTCCACAGCCCTTATTTTTCCCCTGAAGCAATCCGGGGACGATCCACGAATGTTTTCGTCAGATCGTTAAAGAATTTACCGGAGCGTCAAGGAATCCTCGTAGTTATACTCTTTCTCTCTACCAATCCTACCCTGATCGGCTGATCCGATCATGACAGAATCATGGTTCAAAGAAGACTTCCCCTTGAAGAGGAGTGGTAAAGAACTCTTTTTATAAAGAAGGGGGAGGTTTCAGGCCAGGTAATCAGAGGGTGTCGGAACCTGCTCCTTGAGGCCCTTCCTCTTCCTGATTGCAGTTACTACTTCTTTTACCATACCTGCCGGGACTATCTCAAATCCGGCAAATTCGGTGCTCCACATGGCCCGGCCTTCGGTGGCAGACCTGATATCCCCTGCAAAACCAAACAGCTCCGCGACCGGTGCTTTTCCGACAACCGTAATCGTGTCACCCTCACTCTGCATGTCAAAGACCTGCCCTCTCCTTCCCTGGATCTGGGAGGTCGCGCTCCCCATCTGGTCAGTTGGGACCGTGATCTGGATCTTCTGTATCGGTTCAAGGAGAGAATCTCCGGCCATGAGGATGCCGGCCTTGATCGCGCTCCGTACTGCCGGGATAACCTGTGCCGGACCTCTGTGGATCGCATCCTCATGGAGCTTCACATCAACAAGGCGCAACTTGAGATTCTGGACGGGTTCGTCAGCCAGCGGACCACCGGCAAGTGCCTCGTGGATACCTTCGATGATCAGCTCCATCGTCTCATTGAGGTACTGGATACCCTTGGTCATATCGATGAACATGTTGGTGCCCTTGATATCCTTGACACTCTTTGCCTCATCCTTGTCCATGCCAGTCTTCATCAGCACGTCACGCCGTTCAAGCGCCTGCTGGTTCATGGAGACCTCGTTATTCTTGATCAGGGCAACAATCTCATCTGGCAGGGGTTCAAGGTCAAAATAAAACCTGTTGTGCCGGTTCGGTGACTTTCCTTCAACTGCTTCCACCTTCTGGGTGGCAGTTTCACGGTAGACGACGATAGGCTCGGAAGTGATGATCTCGACCCCCTTATCCCTCTTGATACGTCCGGTAATAATCTCGAGGTGAAGTTCCCCCATGCCCGAGATGAGATGCTCACCGGTCTCTTCGTTGATAGTGATCACGAGGGTCGGGTCCTCCTTGGCCACCTGGCGGAGCACTTCGACCAGCTTCGGCAGATCTTTCATGTTCTTGGCTTCCACTGCAACAGTCATGACCGGTTCACTGTAGTGCTTGAGGGATTCGAAGGGGGTCATCTCCATGAGCGTGGTCACGGTAGAACCGACGATGGCGTCTTTCAGGCCGGTGACTGCGGCAATATTTCCGGCCACAATCTCATCGACCTCGACCCTTTTCGGGCCCATGAAGATACCGACCTGCTGGAGCCGGTTCTCCTTCATTGCCGAACCAATGACATAAAGTCCGTCACCCCGTTTGAGACGTCCTGAGAAGAGACGTCCTGTTGCCACCTCCCCTGCGTGGGGATCAAAGGAGATGTCGGTCACCATCAGGGCAACAGGACCGTTCGGGTCACAGTTAAGCATGGATTTTCCTTCCTTTGTTTCCTTGTCTCCATGCCAGATCGCTCCGATACGGCGTTTCTGGGCATCGACCGGGTTTGGCAGGTGACGGACCACCATATCGAGCAAGACCTCGGAGAGGGGACTGTTCTTGGCCAGGTACTTCATGTCGCCACTACGGCATCTATTATATACTTCCTTGAACGAGACTCCGCTCTTCTGCATGTATGGGACCGAGACTGCCCAGTTGTAGAGGGCCGATCCGAATGCAACCGTTCCGAGAGACGCATCCAGTTTCCAGCCGTTTTTATAGGACTCCTCGTTCATGCCCTTGATCAGCTTGTTGACCTTGTCGATCACTTTCCCAAGCCGGATCTGCATCTCCATCTCGTCGACCTTGAGTTCATTGATAAGGCGATCAACCTTGTTGATGAAGAGGACGGGGCGTACCTGCTCCTTGAGGGCTTGACGGAGCACTGTCTCGGTCTGGGGCATAGTTCCCTCAACGGCATCAACAAGGACTACCGCGCCGTCAACCGCACGCATCGCACGGGTAACGTCGCCACCAAAGTCAACATGACCGGGGGTGTCAATCATGTTGATCAGATATTCATGCCCTCCATATTCGTGCACCATCGAGACGTTGCTCGCGTCGATCGTGATCCCTCGTGCCTGCTCCTCTTCATCGGAATCCATGAAGAGCTGTTTCCCGGCGAGCTCCTCGCTGATGATCCCGGCGCCTGCAAGGAGATTGTCGGAGAGGGTGGTTTTCCCATGGTCAATATGCGCTACGATGCCGATATTCCGGATATGTGCCGGCTCGTTCATCAGTTCTTTTACTCGATCTATGGATTTCCTGCCTCGGGCCATAACAACACCATAAAAAAAGATTAATTATCGAGCGGACTTTGCGATTCGTTCCCGCTCTTCTTTTTTATTCACTGCAAATGCCTTCACATCGCCTTTCGATGCCGCAATCAGTTCATCAGCAAGACATGCTGCAACGGGTTTCTTGTTCTTGTGGGCAGCCTTGTATACTGCCTCTGATATGAAGTAAAGACCTGTATTGACACGCCTGATCGGTGCGGTATCCACTGATTTCGGGACGTTGATCCCACCATATTTCAGACGAACCGTCTCTTCCCGGGGGCCTGTATTGGCAATCGCCTCGACAAGGACCTGGACGGGGTTCTTCTTTGTCTTCTGGTGGACGATCTCGAATGCATCACGTACGATCCTGGTCGCAAGCTGCTTGTTCCCGGTATTCATCTCCGATTTCATGAGCCGGTTGATCAGCCGCTCCACGATGAGCATGTTGGCCTTGTTGAACTCCTGCCTTGTGAATTTCCCTGTTGTGTGGGGGACGATGACCGGATTGAGTCCCACATATCTGACCAGGCCAGGGTCGGCTATCTGGACCTCGGCGAGATCCCACCGATTGAAGAGAAGTCGTTTTCCTGCTTCGGTTTCTGCCATACTTCTCACCTGCGTGGTTTCTCCTTCCTTCCAATCACCATTTCATGGAGGCATACATTGTTCACTTTCGTAACGACATACCGGACACCGGGGATATCCCCCATGGACCTGCCGAGTCTGCCACCAATACCCTCGATCTCTACCTCGTCGTGTTCATCGATGAAGTTGATAGCCCCGTCCCCTACTGCAAAAGCGGTGACCTGGCGGCCGTTCTTGATCAACTGAACCCGGACACATTTCCTGATGGCTGAGTTCGGCTGTTTTGCCTCTACCCCAATCTTCTCAAGCACGATACCCCGTGCCTGTGGTGCACCCTCTAGGGGGTCAGATTTTACATTGACACCAGAATGGCTCCGGACATATTTGGGATCACTCCACCGGAACTTCTTAGCGTCGCGAGTCAGCTTCCTTGCTGCGAACTTACCCTGTCCCATGCATTATCCTCATTGGTTTTGGTCTCGACGATGTGGATACGCCCCACTGAGATATATAAAATCGCGCGGAACGGTTTTATATGTTGTGGAGTCGCCAACCTGTGCCTGAATAGGTTATCCTGCATTGATAATAATATTATACATGCTTCAGGCGTACCTGTACTGATGAATTCCCGAATTTACAAGTCGGTTCATTTTGACGCAAGCCATCGGCTCATGCATTACCGCGGGAAGTGTGCGAATCTTCATGGCCACAGATGGCGCGTTGAGGTATGGCTTGAAGGGAGAGTGGATGATGTCACAGGGATCCTTATTGACTACAATACCATCAAATCCATTATTGAGCGGTTCGATCATCAGACCATCCTGAACCGGGATGACCCGATGGTCCCTTGCATAAGGCAGTTCCAGCAGGTCATCACAACAGAGGGGGATCCTACAAGTGAGCTTCTTGCCGGGTTGTTCACTGAAATGCTCGATGAAGAATGCAGAAATTCAGGGATAATCGCGCATGTGGTAAGAATCAGGGTCTGGGAATCCGATACCTGCTTTGCAGAGCTCAGGCATGAAAGTCATTGAGATATTCAGGAGTATTCAGGGAGAGGGCAGGTTCCAGGGCTTCCCGACGATCTTTATCCGGTTAGCCGGTTGCAATCTCAACTGTGCCTGGTGTGATACCGGCTATGCCCGTTCCGGGGGTACTGAATTATCCTGTGAACAGATACTCACGATGATCACCGACTTTCCCGGAAACCGTCTGTGCATCACCGGAGGCGAACCGCTCCTCCAGGGTGCTCAGCTCCTGCCTCTCCTTGCAGAACTCAAACGAACCGGGTACCAGGTTACCATCGAAACGAATGGAACAAGGGATTTCCGGCCGTTCCAGCCATATGCCTCTGTCTGCATGGATGTAAAATGCCCCTCTTCAGGAGAGTGCAGCGACCTCTCCCTCCTTGGTTCCATCTCCGAACAGGACAGTGTCAAGTTCGTCGTCGGAGATGGTGATGATTGCAGGTATGCTGAAGAAGTGCTCGCCTCTCATCCGGTCAGGGGCGAGATATTCTTCTCCCCTGTTCATGGATCGGATTATGGGGCAATCGCAGAGTTCATGATGAGACGTAACCTTCCAGCACGGTTACAACTGCAGTTACATAAAATAATAGGAGTAAGATGATGAAGGCAGTCTGTTTACTCTCTGGGGGTATGGATTCAGCCACCCTGGCATATCTCGCCCGCGACCAGGGGCATCAGGTCTACTGTCTCCACTTTAATTATGGCCAGCGGACCGAACGAAAGGAGAGGACGTCCGCACAAAAGATCGCTACACTGATGGGTGCAGAAGAGTTTGTCGAGATTGACCTCTCCTACCTGACCTGGTTCGGGGGGAGCAGCCTCACGGACCACAGACTGCCCGTTGACACGTATCAGGAAGACCGCAGGGAGATACCGAATACCTATGTTCCGTTTCGTAATGCAAACCTCCTTTCGATAGGGACAAGTTATGCTGAGGCCCGGGGTGCAGGATCGCTATTCATCGGAGTCCAGTCCCAGGATTACAGCGGGTATCCTGATTGCCGCCCACAGTTTATAGAGGCATTTCAGAGACTGATCGATGCCGGAACACGAGAAGGGACCTCCATCCGGATAATGGCCCCCTTCCTCACCATGACAAAACGCGAGATCCTCACTATAGGTTCCCGTATGAAAGTTCCCTATGAATATACCTGGTCCTGTTACCAGAACGAAGATCGGGCATGCGGTGTCTGCGGAGCCTGTTACTTCCGGAGAACCGCTTTTGAGTCGCTCGGTCTCCGTGATCCCATCCCATATGAGGAGGACTAGCGTATGGAACTCTACCGGGGAACCCGGTTGTCGGTCGATAAGGTCAGAGTCCGCCTGCCCAATGGTCAGGAGAGGGAACGGGTGGTGGTGCACCCCGGAGACGCTGTGGCAGTCCTCCCGGTCAGAGCTGACCTGAGTTGCTACCTGATCCGGCAGTTCCGCTATGCAATCGGGGAATATATCCTTGAAGCCCCTGCCGGGACACTCAATAGCGGAGAAAAGCCAAAAGAGACTGCTTACCGGGAGCTGATCGAGGAGACAGGCTACCAGGCGGCAACCCTTATCCCAAGAGGTTTTCTTTACACGACACCAGGATTCACCGATGAACGGATATATCTCTTCGAAGCCCATGACCTCTCACCTTCCTGTCTTTATGAGAAAGACGAAGACGAGGAGATCGAGGTGATCAGGGTGCCGTTAGCCGATCTCCCTCTCATGATTCATGACGGCAGGATTTCGGATGCAAAGACCATCGCGCTGGTATACCGCTGCCTGGGACCTGGAGCCATATGAGGGATTCTCGTTCTCCCGATCTGGTGGAAACTGCGTTCGTTCCTCCGGGCGCAATTTTATGGGTACCAGCACTGAACAATAATAAGCTTTTGAGCACCGGTGAGACCTAAAAATGGCAGAAGCAGCCGAGATGGATAACGCGCGGCGTCGATATGAATTCAAGAAAACCCTGGAGAAGCTCCAGGCAAAACAAGGGAGCGGGACTGAGCTCATCTCGCTCTACATCCCTCCCGACAAACAGATCTATGATGTCACAGCCCAGCTCCGGGACGAATTCGGGCAGTGCGCCAATATCAAGAGCAAACAGACCCGCAGCAATGTCCAGAGTGCCATCTCTTCAATCCTCTCACGCCTGAAGTATTACAAGAATCCTCCGTCCAATGGGATGGCGGTCTTCTGCGGTACCATTCAGATGGGAGGCGACCGGTCTGACCTCGAATGTACGATCATCGAACCACCTGAACCCCTCAACCTCTATATGTACCGGTGCAGTTCGAATTTCGAACTCGAGCCCTTAAAGCAGATGCTCGAGGAGAAGGTGGTGTACGGGCTCCTTGTCCTCGACAGACGTGAGGCGTACTGGGGTTTTTTACGGGGGAACCGTATCGAGCCAATCGGAGGAGTAACCTCTACTGTCCCGGGAAAGCAGAGGAAGGGGGGTCAGTCCAGCGCCAGGTTCCAGCGTCTCCGCGAGATCGCAATCAATGAGTTTTACACAAAGATTGGCGAGAGATCAAGTGCCATTTTCCTTGCCGAGAAGGATTTTTTCGAGCGGTTCCAGGGGGTTCTGATTGGAGGGCCGAGCCCGACCAAGGAAGAGTTTGAGGCCGGCAAATATCTCCACCATGAGATCCAGAAACGGATCATCGGTCTCTTTGATGTGGCATACACCAACGAGGACGGTCTCTCCGAACTAGTGGATGCCGCAAAGGATGCCCTGAAAGGCCAGGAAGTCGTGAAAGAGAAGGAGGTGATGGAGCGTTTCTTAAAAGAGCTCGTGAAAGATGCCGGGCTTGCCTCGTATGGTGAGGAGAGCGTGAGAAAGAACCTTGATCTCGGTTCCGTGGATGTCCTTCTCCTCTCCAGCCGTCTCCGGAAATCGAGAGTAAAAATCACCTGCCAGAGCTGCGGCCACTCAGAAGAACGGACCATCGCCCTTGAACCAGGGAAGACGATTGGAGACATTCTTACACATACCTGCCGGATATGCACAGCCCCCCTCATTGTGGAATCGGAAGTGGATATCGTGGAGGAGCTCACGAATCTTGCAGACCAGACGAGTACACGGGTAGAGATCATCTCCGATGATTTTGAAGAGGGGGCGATCCTCTACAATGCGTTTGGGGGAATTGCTGCAATTCTTCGTTATAGGACGGGATCATAACATGTACCTCGAGATCTTCGATACCATACAACGGGCACTTTCTGCAGCTGCCGGGATACCAAATCCAATTCTGACCGATGGGGGAACCCATGCTGACTTTGCTACTGCCGTCGCGTTTGAACGCGCAAAGCAGCTTCATCGATCTCCTGTTCAGATAGCAGAGGAGATTGCGGCATCTCTCAGGGAGGATCGATCCATTCAGGGGATAAGGATCGAGACAAAAGGGCCCTATATCAACTTTCACACAGGTGCTGGTTTCCTCAAATCATCAGTTGAATCGGCACTCCAACCTGGCTATGGTACTCTTCCCATGAAGGAGGGCAGAGTTGTACTTGAACATACCAGTGCCAATCCGAACGGACCACTCCATGTCGGGCATATCAGGAATACCATCCTTGGGGATACCCTGTCCCGGCTGTTCCGGAAAGCCGGCCACCGTGTTGAGGTTCAATATTATGTGAACGATATGGGCCGCCAGATTGCAATCGTCGCATGGGGATTTTTACATCTTGATGGTGCCCGGAAAGACGGTGAGAAGGGAGATCACCATGTTGCACGGGTGTATATTGCGGGGAACCGAGAGCTGGAAAAAGATCCGGGAATTGTGGCTGAAATTGACCTTCTGATGCAGCAGGTTGAGAGAGGGGATCCCACAACAGCAGTATTATTCAGGAATGCGGTCACTGAATGCCTTGAAGGATTCAAGGTCACTCTTGGGCGCCTTTCTGTACGTCACGACCGGTTCGTCTGGGAGAGCGACTTTGTCCGGAACGGGGATACGGAGCGTCTCCTCAACCGGGTGAGAAGGATGGAAGAATGCCATGAAGACGGAAGGCTGTGGCTCGATCTCTCGAAGGAAGGATTCGAAAAGGAGTATATCCTCCGAAGAAGTGACGGGACATCGGTCTATGCAGCTCGGGATCTCGCATACCATATATGGAAGGGAAGAAATTTCGACCACATGATTGACGTTCTCGGGGCTGATCACAAGCTGATAGGTGCACAGCTCAAAGCAACACTCAAACTTATGGGAGAGAAAGCGCCCGAGATCGTGCACTTTGAGTTTGTTTCCCTCCCGGAAGGTTCCATGAGTACGCGGGCAGGGAAGTTCGTCTCGGCAGATGAACTTATCGACGAAGTGTCACGAAGGGCATATGAGGAGGTCACGTCACGCCGGGATGACCTTGATGAGGGGGCAAAACAGGAGATTGCCCGATCGGTTGCCATCGCTGCAATCCGCTACGACATCGTGAAGATATCTCCTGAGAAGAGTACCGTTTTCAATTGGAAGGAAGCCCTTGATTTCGAGCGTCAGAGCGGCCCTTATATCCAGTATGCCCATGCAAGGGCTTGCAGTATCCTCAGTAAAGCGGGTGAGTTTGACCCGGAGTTTGAGTTCACCATGGAGAGCGAGATCGCGCTTGCCAAACATATCGCAAAGTTCCCCTATGTAATCAGGATTGCTGTTCGGGACCTGAAACCGCATCTCGTTGCCACGTACGCCAGGGAACTTGCGGATCTGTTCAATGTCTTTTACCAGTTTGAACCGGTGCTGAAGAGCACTGGGATAACCAGGCAGAGCCGGCTCACTCTTGTGAAGGCAACGAAGAACACGCTTGCCGAGACGCTCGGGACACTTGGTATCGATGCCCTTGTCACCATGTAAGGCACTCCGGGGACAGGGATACCAGTTTTTCTCACCCGAATCTTCTGCGGCAGTCAAACCATGTCTCTGGTGCAAAAAGGCCTTAAAGGGGGGGGAGCAGTGTTACAAGCATCAGTTTTACGGCATAGAGAGTCACCGCTGTGTCCAGATGACGCCGACCCTTCGGTGCAATCACCGCTGTCTCTTCTGCTGGCGATCGTTTGAGCATGAATATCCGGGTGAAAGGGAATGCACTCCTGAAGAGATCCTTACCGGATTACATGATCTCCAGAAGAAGGCTCTTTCAGGATACAAGGTCTCACCCTATGTGACCTGTGAGCGTTTTTCCGAAGCTCTCAAGCCGGCCCATGTCGCGATCTCCCTTTCAGGAGAGCCAACCCTCTATTCACAGCTTCCCGCACTTATTGATCTTCTCAATAGCCAGGGGTTTACCACGTTTCTTGTGAGTAACGGAACAAACCCGGATGTGCTGGCGCAGTGTGCCCCTTTCCAGACGTACGTCTCCCTTCCAGCACCGGATGAAGAGACCTATCTCAGTATCTGCAGGCCTGCAGGGGATTACTGGGACGAGATCTGCAGGAGCCTTGCACTTCTGTCAACAAGGAGATCAGCGGTACGGCTGACGCTGGTCCGGGGCCTGAATGATCACAGCCCGGAAAAGTATGCCGCGTTGTTTGAGAGTTCCGGGGCTTCCTACATCGAGATAAAGGGATATATGTATCTTGGATACAGTAGAAAACGATTACGCAGGGAGCATATGCCGGACCATTCGCACATAAGGGAGTTTGCAGGAAGGATTGCACAATACTGCGACTACCGGATAACCGATGAGAATACAAAGAGCAGGGTCATCCTGCTGGAGAACGTGGCATGAGATTCAACCCAGAAGAGTACCGGAAAGCCGCGAGGGATAATTTCGAAAAGGCCTGGCACACGGGACCTGAAGTCCTTACTCCACCGGGAAGAGAGCAGGAATACCCACGCCTGCAGTATCGGAAGGCTTCACCCCACCCCATCTTTGAGATGGTGAACCGGCTCAGGGAGACCTACCTCCTGCTTGGATTTGAAGAGATATGCAACCCGATTATGGTCGAGGAGCAGGATGTGTACCGCCAGTTTGGCCCTGAAGCAAGTGCGGTACTCGACAGGGTATTTTACCTTGGAGGGCTGGAGCGGCCGAACCAGGGTATCGGAAGATCAGAGCTCGAAGGGATAGCTGCAATAACCGGAAAGGAGGTGGGCACGGATGAAGAGGAGCATCTGCGGGAACTGCTCCAGTCGTATAAAAAATCGGCGATTGATGGTGATGACCTCATTCATGCTACTTCACAGGTGCTTGGGATCGATGATGGGGTAACCGTTGAAATCTATGAGAAGGTATTCTCGGCATTCCGTTCACTGGAGCCTCACTCGTCCAGGAATACCCTCAGGAGCCATATGACGAGCGGTTGGTTCCTCACCTTATCACATATCTGGGAGAAGCGCCCGCAGCCCCTCCGGCTATTTTCAGTGGATCGGTGCTTTCGCCGCGAGCAGGAGGAAGGGCCGACCCGTCTGATGAGTTACCATTCTGCATCCTGCGTAATTGCCGGCGAGGACGTAACGAACGAGGATGGGAAGGCAGTGAGCAGAGCGCTCCTCTCCTCATTCGGATACACCGACTTCCGGTTCCAGCCCGATGAGAAACGGTCAAAGTATTACATGCCCGGCTCCCAGACCGAGGTGTATGCCCGCCATCCTGTCCATGACTGGGTAGAGGTTGCCACCTTTGGGATGTACTCTCCTTCGGCACTCGGGGAGTATGGAATAGGGGTACCGGTGATGAATCTTGGTCTTGGTGTTGAGCGGCTTGCAATGATTGCTTACCAGTCCGAGGATATCAGGAAACTCACATTCCCACAGTTCTTCCCCACCGATCTGCCCGATTTTGAAATCGCCCGGGCAGTGTCATTCAGGGAAGAGCCGAAAAGCCCTGCCGGAAAGCAGCTTGCTCGTGCAATAATCTCGACCGCTGAATCCCATGGATCGGAGCCCGGCCCCTGCTCATTCCTGGTGTCAGAATGTGGGATAGAAGGCAGACAAGTCCGCGTCTATGTTGAAGAACCGGAGAGTGGGACAAAACTGCTCGGACCTGCATGTCTGAACAGGATTTATGCCCATGCAGGGTCGGTGCTGGGGGTTCCTGACACTGAGAAGTGGAAGGAAGTCCGTTCAACGGGTGTGGATTGTGGAATGACGTATCTCTCTGCGGTTGCCACCCTTGCAGCGGCGCGGATTGAACAGGCAGCCCGTTGTGGGCAATCCGTCACAGTGCAGGTAAAAATGGCAAAGCTGCCGAGCGATATCAACATCAGGATTGAAGAGTATGCTATGAGGTTCATAACAGACCAGAAGAAAAAAGTGGACCTGCGGGGACCTGTCTTTTTCACTGTGCGGTCTGAACTTGAGACCTGATACCCAGTCAGTCCTGCCCCGCCCCCTTCATTGTACGGAGAGGTACACCTCGTCTTCCCTGACGTAGGAGGATCTCTCCGATTTTTTCACTGTATTTTGCGACAAAAGCCCCAAGGATTGAGGTGACGATCACCATGCATGCGATGGTCCCGGAGACGGCATCAGAGGCATAAAGGGCTGCGATGACAATGGAGAACTCGCCCCTCCCGATCGTGTTTGCCCATATCTCGATGCCGGATCGGGAACTTTTATGGATGTATTTTCCTATTGCAATACCTGACAGGTATTTCGATAGGATTGCAACAACGCTGACAGCAATAAGAACAACAAATGAGATCCCCGCAGATACAATGTTGACACTTATTCCAAAGAAGACAAAAAAGACCACCAGGAACACGTCCTTGAATGGCCTGGACTGGACTTCAAAGGATACAGGATCAATTGTTCCAAGCAATGTCCCGAAAGCGATCACCATGAAAGACTCGGGGATGCCCATATAGATAGAGAGAGCAGAAATGCCGAGGACGGCAGAAAATGTCAGAAGAACCGGAAGTTCATCATCACGTCTGAGGATCCATATAATCTGTTCTTTCCCGAACCGGATCAGTGCATACAGAAATAAAAGGACCGTGATCGTCTTTGCAAGTAGTATCCCCGGATGACCTGTCTGGGGGGTGATGAGAGCCAGGATGAGAATAACCACCATATCCTCAAAGACCATCAGCCAGACAATGGTTTCTGATTCCCTCATGAGGAGTTTCCGGTTCTCAATAAGAGAGGTGACTGCCATTGCCGTGCTGCTGATGAAGAAGGCTGCAGCGATGATGAGGGAATCTGATAGGGAGAAACCGAGCGCATATGCTGAAAGAAAGCCTATCAGAGCATTGATATTCAGATCGATAAGTCCGCTTGAGACAATTGCCGACTGGTTTTGCCAGATCCGATCTGGTTTGATCTCGAGTCCCATGAAGAACAGGAGAAAGATAAGGCCAAGATGCGTAAGGAATGCTGAGACCTGGTCGGCACCTACCAGATCAAGGCCGCTTTTACCGAGGACGAGCCCTGCGAGGATATAAAAGGGGATAGTGGGGAGCGAGAAGCGTTTCGTGACCAAGGCCAGGAGCATACAGATGAAAAGAGCGAGGACGATTCCCTGCATCACTTCACCATGATCTCACGCTCAAAATTTTTCAGCTGGTCCGTCTCCCCGATTGCAACAACAGCATCACCCTCCCTGAATTCAAAATCCGCAGGGGGATTCACGACATTATTTTCACCTCTCGAGACGGCAATGATAGTCACTCCGGTTTTTGCCCTGATCTGAAGATCGGTGAGGCTCTTTCCGGCCATCTCCTTGCCGATTAGGTAGGTATGAAGGCTGAGTCTCAAATCTGACAGCGCTGAAAAGGCAATCTCGACACTCTCCTGGTCAACCTCCATGATCGCCCCAGTGAGGATTGCGCCAAGCCTCCTTGCTTCCTGGGGAGAGAGTTCCGCAACACTCGGAGTCTGGCTCTCATGCGTGAGCGTGTACATCTGAACATTTCCCGATTTCAGAAAGAAAACTGCGACAATATCCTTCTTTTCGGTTTCCAGTTCATATTTTGTCCCTATCCCGGGCAGGGTGACGGACCGGAGTGGCATATGATTGATTTGGAATGGTTCCAAAAATACATTGTCATCTCATTCGAAGGATAGGAAAATTTTCTGCCCCTTTCAGAGTAAACGTGATGAGATCCCCATAATTCAACACCATGAATACCCGTGGATGAATCTCACGTGAATTTTTCGGACAATTCTCAAACCGCTAAGGGGATGCATAAGGAAAGAGAGAAAACCCGGAGAAAAGGGGGAGTCCCGGGATTTCTCTTCAGGGTCTTTTGGACTGCAGAGTGGAGGGGGTCGCTCACGAACCGTGATTGGGATTCTACCGAATACCTCTCCGGATAGTTCATCAGTAAGAGGATTCAAATATTCCAGCCGTGCACCGTGAAAGTGTGATGAAGGGAGAGGTACCGGTCCTTTTGAACGGTGATTGAAGGGGAATTTGCATGCAGATACAGATTGTGGCAATCGGGAAGATCCGGGAGTCCTATTTAAGGGAGGGAATAGGGGTGTATTCTACTCGTCTCTCTCGCTTGCATAAAATCTCTCTTCTTGACCTCCCCGAAGAACGGATATCCGCGAAGAGCTCCGAATCAGAAAAGCGGCTGGCAATAGAGAAGGAGGGGAGAAAACTGATGGCCGCAGCACCAGATACTTCTGTTATCGTTGCACTTGATCCAACGGGAGCGATACTCTCTAGCCCAGAGCTTTCAGCCCGGATTGCGGAATGGGAACTGAAAGGACAGGGGAATATCTCATTTTTCATCGGTGGACCTTTCGGTCTCTCACCGGAAGTGATCAGCCATGCCGACCTTGTTCTCTCCCTGTCACGGATGACATTCCCCCATGAGCTGGTCCGGCTCATGCTCATTGAGCAGATCTATCGGGCTGACTGTATCAGGAAGGGTATTCCCTACCATAAATAGTGGCATACCTCAAGGGATGATCTCGCACCCGTTATAACGGGTGTGGGAAAAATCAGCCAGTTCGATCCCACCTGATTCAATGCACGTCCTGATTCGGGGGAGGACATCCGTAAGATCGTGAAAAAGAGCCTTCACAGCACTACAGATGAGTTCTTTCTGTTCCGGGGACCAGGGGCGGGTGGCACTGGCATACAGACATCTCCCACCGCAAAAACCGAAGATCTCACAGTCCGGACAGGAACCCCCCACTCCAACCACAGGAAGGGAGAGGGGATCGGCAGTCTGTATATGCCCTATATAAAAATCACGCATACCGGTCATGACAGGACAGGGGCCTATATGCCCATCGGTCATGACGGTATAATTGGAATACCCTGATCCACAGCGGAGCCGGGATGATCTCCTCAAGAGGAGATCCTCGGTTGTCTGGAGAAAAGGGTACCACCGTGCAACCCTGTCCTCCTCTTCCATTGTCCTCACCCAGTCCCCGATCAGGCGCCTGATTCCGGGTTTATACGACCGCTCCAGCCACCTGCCGAAATCAATGATCCTTGGATTTCCGGAAAAATCGGCATCGATCTGCCAATGGATGGATGAAAAAGGACATTCGTGGTTGAACGCCAGGTGGTGCACCGCTGCCTTGATATCTGTCTTCCGGGTCACGGTCATCCGCGCTATCACTTCACCCGGATACCCTTTGTTCAGGAGGGCATTGACCTGTGAGATGACCTTGCGATACGTACCGTTTCCGCGATAATAGTCGGTAAGATCCTCCTGGCCGTCTATCGAGACAAGAATTGTCTCCATACGATTGAGATATTCCTGATCAACCGCATCGAGCAGGAGTCCGTTGGTCTGGACCATGAACCGGGAAGCCGCCGGTGCACCGTCCATGATCTCTCTGATAAGGTCAGCCCTGATCAGAGGTTCACCACCATAAAAAGTGATACAGGGGGTGGGATCCCTTGCCAGGAATGAGTAGAGATCGGTGAGATCGTACGCCAGTTCTACCGGGAGATTCATATCGATGCCGCAATCTTCATCCAAAGGGAGAAATACCCCTGGTTCATTTCCACGGCAGTAACGGCAGCAGAGATTGCACTCATCAGTCAGGATAATATGAAAGAACATGGATTATTCGTTTTTTTTATCTCTGCCGGGGCGGTCTCAAACGGAAGAAGAATACTGCAGCGATGAGGGCCCCTATAAGAATGGGGAACGATACGGGGAGGTTGGTCAATCCGATATCAACGCCATTTTCTTCGGTCACCAAACTTGGTGTTGTGGGAGCACCCCGGGCCCGCAGGATCTCTTCCTCTGCATGAATTTTCCCCTGGAGGGCACGGTCATATTTCGGATTGATGGTTAACGCGGTAGAATAAGCCTCTAAAGATTCCTCATACCGCCCGAGCCGGTAGAGAGCTTCACCTTTATTGGTCCATAATTCACCATCAAAACGTGCATAATCCGGGTGTTTTCTTACCTCCTTCTCAGCACGGCTGACAACCTCCTGATAGATGAGCATGGCCTCGGCAGATGCGCCAGATTGCTGGAGGCTGGTGCCTTTTCTGAGCAGGGCATAGTGATCATTGGAATTCAGGCGTAGAGCCTGTTCAAAGGCGAGAATGGCTTCCTCATACTCCCCCAGTGCCGCGAGCGCATCCCCCTTGTTATTCCAGGCCTTCTGATAATACGGATCGATGGTAAGTGATCGATCAAATGCCTCTACTGCATCCTGATATCTCCCGGTGTTCATATGGGCGACTCCAAGCTTGTTCCAGGCGATACTGTTGTACGGATCACTCGCAACCGCAAATTCATATGCCTCCAGTGCTTCGTGATACTGTTTCTGTAGGGTAAGATCATCTCCTCTCTGAATGTAGGATGCGGCAATTTCAGATGGAGAATCTCCTGTAACAGGAACAATCGCGAATACGCTGAGTGCTGCTATGATGAGGACTGCAGTCAACCGGAAGATTCTGGAACTATGATGCATATATGCTGCTATAATCTTTGTCTGGGGGGTTATTAGAGTAGCGAAGGAGTACGATTCTTCCTCTTCTAAAAATCCTCTCCCGGAAATTTTTCATCCAATACCACGATAAGAATGTGTTGGGATCATCCCTTATTTTTAAAGGTTCATACCATTTTTTCCCGTATCTGACTAGATAATACCAAAATAAGAGAAAAAAACGGGAAAAAAGGATTTCCCTTACCAGGATTCAGGAAATGCCATGTTCGTGTAAATGTCCTCAAGCCGGGCTTTGTGGCCCCGCTCCATTGCAGCAAGATCGGTAAAGAGATTCTTTTGTTCTGGATCGGTCTGGGCTTCTGCAAGCTGGGTGTACATCTGCATAGCTTCAAGTTCTTTCTTGATAGCGAGAACGATTCCATCCAGGGGCTTCAGGTCGGCAGAAAGTGTGGGTGCTTTCACTGAATCGGCAATCTTATAATCCTTTGAAGCTGAAATTTTCAGCTTCTTCGGTTCCTTTGCGAGGAGATCCTGCAGGAACTCGCGGTGCTTGGTTTCATCCCCTGCAAGGTCTGCAAAGATCTTCTTCAGATATGTATCTTTTACCTTATCGGAGATGGTCCGGTAATAGGTGTATGATTCCACTTCTCTTTCAATTGCCTTCGATATAATTGCTCTGTACTGTTCCGGAGTCATAATTCTTTCAGCTCCTCTGAATAGGTATTGAGAATCGTCCTATTTAAAAGAATTGATTCCAAAACCTGAATGCCCGCTCGTATCTCGAAATAAACAACAGATATTTACAATTGTAAAAATTAATGCATTTATGCGGAGGATTCTCCACAACAATATCCAGAACGAGTATATGTAATGATTATCTGTTTCATTGGGATCACGGTCCAACTTCATGTGAGGTACATAGAAAACCTCTTGATAGCAAAACCTAGTTGAATATGAGAAAGAAGATGAGAAAGAAGAGAGGTAAAGATCTGCAATAGTATTCCCATATCCGGATGGTATACCAATGAGATTCAGATGATGTCAGGAGAAAGATGGGCTCGAGGAGATTCGAACTCCTGACCTCCGCCGTGTGAAGGCGACGTCATAACCAGCTAGACCACGAGCCCGCATGCATCGACCGGGAATTGAACCCGGGCTATAGGCTTGGAAGGCCTAAGTCATGCCACTAGACCATCGATGCAATCGCGCCATTCTATTTTGAGATACTCCCACTTATTCCTTTTGTTATAACCTCACCCCGGAGATATCAAAGGCTGATATACGGTAAAAGGACTAACAAGGGGACCAGGAAAAAAGAGAGAGCTATTCGAGACCTTTGAGTTCGAGTTCGACCTGCTCGAGTGCAGCGATTCTCTTTTCGAGAGCGGGGTGGGTGGAGAAGAGTTCGAGCAGGGTGGATCCTGACAGGGCCGGGATAATGAAAAACGCGTTTGCAGTCTCGACTGCCTGCTTCTGTTGAGGAGGTACTGCCGCCATCCTCCCGCTGATCTTACCGAGTGCTGATATGAGGTCTGCCGGAGAGCCTGTGATATAGGCACTTCCCCGGTCTGCGGCAAACTCACGGTAGCGAGAGAGCGCCATAATTAGGAGCTGGGCAATGATATAGACTACTACGGCAACAATCCCTGCTATAATCCATGCATTCCCGGAATCTCGCCGGTTAAACATGGCAGCAAACAGGAAGTTGTTCATCACAAGTGCTGCAATCATTGCAACAAAACTTGCGATGGTGAGGGTCAGCACATCCCTGTTCCTGATATGCGAGATCTCGTGGGCAATCACGGCTTCCAGCTCACGCGGGGTAAGCAGGCGCATGATGGAGTCAGTAACCGCTACTACCGCGTGGCTCGGACTCCTTCCTGTTGCGAAGGCATTGGGTACCGGAGTCTGCATGATGGCCACCCGCGGCTTTGGAATTCCTGCTTCAGAAGAACAGCGCTCAACGATACGATGGATCTCAGGGTATTCATCCGGTTCTATCACCCGTGCCCGTGTACTCCAGAGTACGAGGCGGTCCGAGAAAAAATACTGGAGGAATGCCATCAGGAATACGATGACTACCAGAAACGGGAGACCGATACCAAGCATGGAGAGTACTGCAATGAAGGCAAGGTAGACCAGGAACAGCAGGAACATAGTGAGCCAGATCCTGCCCGTCAGTCCCCAGTCACGCTTCCATGGTTTCATGGTAAGAAGGTACTGAGTGCGGGGCTCATAAACATTCTCCAGAGCGACGATGATATCCCTCCCGGAATGTGAAAATACGCCCGGATCTATTGGTTTTTAAGAAAAAAGCGCTCCCATCCGGTGCCCAGGGATATCATAAACAGCAGTTCCTGGACCGGTGCGGCTCGGTCCATATACTGTTTTTTTCATGTACTGCAAAAGTGCTTCTTTAATATATCCCACAAGGTATGATGGGATGAGGAACCCGGATGGATCTGGATGAGAGAATTATCAGCAGGGCAATCATTGAATCCGAGCTTGAAGCCCTGCATGGCTCCATGGATACCGATGTTGCAGT
>JAJRBU010000170.1 GCA_028679315.1 Methanoregulaceae archaeon | reverse complement strand
GGGTTGAGGAGAAGATGCAGGAGCACCAGTCCCTGCACCGGTATGGTCCCGTATCCTGCATTTTGATCGCATGGATCCCGGGGATTGGACTCTATGGGACACCGGCAATTGCCTGGATTCTCCGGTGGGATCGAATCCTTTCCATTCTCTTCACGGTAACCGGTTTTTTCCTCGCATCGTTCCTGATGATCGTACTTGCCGAAGGTGCTTCCAGTATCCTGAGCTGATATCAGTATCTTGAAGCCAGGTCTGGAAGATGTACCCTGGTCTGATACACCCCCTCAATTTCAGAAATTTTGTCTTATTTTCCAAAAAAAGTCTGGAAGAGAACGGCACTCCTGCTTTACACTGAACGCTGGCTGTCGTTATATTTCCCTGAAATCCGCATCAATGACACCCGGCTCATTGGAACGGCACCGCACCGCCATAACAACGGCCCCGATAAGTGCTACCACCCCGGCAATAATAAGGAATGCCCCGAGGAGCTGGAAGATCAGAATAACCGAATGCTGGAGGAAGAGAAGGATGATGATGCCAAGCCCTGCAAGGAGAAAACCTCCTGTCGCAAGAAGAGCCCTCCTGATCACAGGGGCTGGCTGGAAGAGAGCATTGAAAGCTCCGATCAGTCCAGCGATGATGCACCCTACCCCGATCATAATGGCAAGGAATGCTGCGATGCTTTCAGGGTTGATAAATGAATACACGGCAAGGACCACAGCAATGACACCCAGGACAAGCGGGACGGCAAAAAAACTGCCGCTATCCCTTGCGAGGAATATTGCAGCGATGAGAAGAAGGATCCCTACAATCAGGGCGATCGCTGCAAAGAAGTAAATTACCAGGGTGAGCGAGAGATTGGGGAACAGCAGGAAGATCGCCCCGATCAGAATTCCGATGATGCCAAGGGTGAGCGGGAACTTCCAGGAACCTGTCGTGCAGAGCATACAGTAGGATGCCATGATACAGGGTATTTCTTTATGGCCATTAATCCTGTGGAGATGGTGGGGGGTACGAGCAGAAGCGATCAGGTCCGGGATGAGAGAGTGACGCTGAATCAGGCAACCGTTTCATAGTGGACTCTCTATGTGTAAGGGAAAAAGGGAAGCCTTGTATTTTATCCCCAGGATCTTATATTCCTCTTTCCGGAAAAGGAAGGTTTCGTATCATCTCCTTTGTGAGCCGGCCTTTTTTCCCGATGACATCGGAAACCCTGATCCGGCAGATTCGGCTGCAGAGAAGGTAGCTCTCATCCATCAGGTCCAGCCCCCCTTCGGAAAAGTCATCGATCGAGAGCGGGACCACCGGTCCTTCGAAAGAGGGACTACTGGATACCGGGCTTACGAACAGCTCGTTGTGTCCGAAAGCCCCAAGGACAATGACCGGCCGGACCTTCATCTCCTTCCCTTTCGGGATGCAAAGCGGGGCAAGGAGTACGTCCCCCCTGAAATACGATCCCATGCGTGGAAATAGATCGGTAAGGGGTGGCATAAGCCATTTGGTATATTCCAAAAGTGAGGAAGTATGAGGTGGGCTGGGCAGGAAAGACCTGATCACTCTTCACTCCCGATGGGGTTCCTCTGTTCCCGTGCAGTGACTTCTGCTCTCAATGTAACCATTAATAGATGGTATCCCCCAATGAATCTGTCATGAAACGCCTCTACCGGCCGAGAACAGAACGGCTTATCGGGGGAGTATGCAGTGGGATCGGCCACTATTTTGATACCGATCCGAACCTTATCCGGATCATCTGGGTGGTACTCACCCTCCTTTCCATCGGTGTCGGGGTGGTAGCCTACCTCATTGCCTGGCTTATCATCCCTGAAGAGGAGGATGAGAGGGCCGAGGTTATTTCGGTGACCTAAAAGCGATGACGATAATGGAAGGGAGGCTCCATTTCAGAATTCATTAGTACATAAGGGACACTTCACTTCTTCTCATTTTAGAGTCCAAAAAAAAGGGTTTCAGGACCGCTTCCTTGCAGCAAGGAACATGATCCCAATCCCGGTGAGAACTACCAAAGGAAGGAGCCCGGTCTGGGTCGGAGTGGGTGTTGCAGAGGGGAGCAGGGTAGCGGAGACCTGGGCGGTCTGGCCGGCGGTCACCTGCTGGGTCGCCTGCCAGTCCTGGTACCCGCTCAGCTTGATAAGAACTGTATAGGATCCAGGAGAGAGACTGTCGAGCGTGATGGGTGTGAGCCCCTTGAAAGCGTTGTTCAGGTACACCTCAGCCTGGCTGGGAGCAGATATGACCGAGATTCCACCAGTGGTCGGATTCTGGACCGGATTCAGGGTGACGGATACTACGTAATCCTGGCCAGCAACCACACTCTGGGTGGCCTGATAGTCCTGGTATCCAGACTTGGTGAGGAGTATGGTGTGAACCCCGGGCTTTACCGAGGTAAATACAAGCGGGCTTCCCGAGCGTGTCTGGCCGACATACACACCGTCACCATATACACTTGCTCCCGATGGATTTGAACTGATGCTCACCGTAGCATACTGGGGTTGTTGCTCTACAACCAGGGTAGGATTCAGATAGGTGGTCGATCCAGCCGAGATGCTGACCGACCCGGTCCAGTCCTGGTACCCTGCCTTGGTCAGCCTGACCGAATGCGATCCGGGGACGAGGTTCCCTACCGTTGTGCTCGTGACACCCTGGTAGATACCATCGACATACACCGCCGCTCCGCTGGGTGACGAGCTCACCGACAGCGTGCCGGTCGTGACAACCGGCTGAAGGACTGCATTGACATAGGCGGTCTGCCCCTCATTGACACTCACGGAAGTATAGAACGTCTGGTACCCGGACATGTAGACAGATACCTCGTGGGATCCAACGGGGATATTGTAGAACGTGTAAGGCGTATTTGCCGACTGGCTGCGATCAAGGGTGACCATGGCACCTGACGGGGTGGAGACAACCTGGATATTCCCGGTCTGTGCACTCGGGTCGAGCTGGGCGGTAATCGGGATAGTCTGTCCTGCCATGGGATTGCCGTTATAGGTCGAGATCCACTCCTCGTAGCCGGCCAGAGTGATCCGGATATTGTGGTTCGGATTTCCCGTTGTGGAAACGGTGACGACGACCGGGGTCTCTCCCCAGAACGCACTATCGAAATACACGTCCCCGCCAGAGGGGACCGAGTTGATCGAGAAGTACCCCTGTTCACTCCCGGGAGCAGGGAGCGTTGCAGGGACAGCTTCGGTAACAGGCATCGTAGAGATCATGGCAGAAGAGACCGCCACGGAAGCTGCAAGCAGCAGGATAAACACGAGAAGAGCAGATGAACGCATAAGGATAATACCTCCAACCGGTATAACGGAACATGCCGTTCTGGGACTATTTCAAGCTGCCGATTCGCTGGAAGTTCGAATCATATGGAATTAAAATATCTGCCGTCAGGTCTCCGGATTCTATAATCGTAATGAGGTTGAACGGCAGGATCAACAAATGTCCTTTCCTGAGCTGCGAGATACGTCTCTGTCCAGACAGAAACAACATCAGATCAGGAAGAGAGAAAGAGGCTTCCACAAAAAACCGGTTTATCGGATAACGGTATACCCGAGCCGGGAGAGAATCACGGTCACCTTCCGGATCCACTCCTCATCGTCAGCCGCTTCCATTTCCCGGATATGATAATCCCAGACCTGCCTGAGCGTCGCATCCTCACAGGCAAGATAGGTCCCGGTCATCACTCTTCCGGCCCTCCTCCCGTGTGCATCGAGGATCAGGAGACGCCAGCACCCGAACTCACGGCAGATATCAGGCCATGTCGGGTATACCGTGCAGTATCCCTTCCTCTCGGCTGTATCACAGCGGAAGAACGGGCAGGCCTTTGGCCATCTCTCAAACGTACTCCTGTCTTCGAACAGGGGAAGCATCCGGGGGGAGATTCGTGAACGGGTCTCCTCACCGGTATATTCATTCCGGATCAGATATTCGTTGTTTCCCAGATCGGCTTTGATCACATGGACATACCCCATCTGGGTACAGCACTCCCCGCATTGCTGGCAGTAGAACGGCATGATCGGTGCTGAGGGAGAGCTCGGTAAAGGAGAGAGAAATAGGTTGGTATCGTCACAACGAAACAGGAGGGACCAAGGACAGGTGCGCCAAGAAAAAGATACAATCAGGATTCCTTCTGCGGATACGTGCAATTTTCGCCCTTATAGAGCCAGTTGCGGTAGATGATCGGGGTGAGAAGGGTCGTCAACAGGCTCATGAGGATGATCACCACGTACACATCCTGTCCGATAATGCCCTGCTCAAGCCCTATCAGGGCTACGATCATGGCAACCTCACCCCGTGGTGCCATGCCAAACCCGAGGATCAGGCTGTCCTTTGCACAGAGTCCGGTCAATCGTCCGGGGATGGCACAGCCTGCAACCTTCGTAACGATGGCGACGAGGGTGAGAACGATCAGGAACCCGAGGATGGGCACCGTGAGCTGATGCACATCGGCAAGAATGCCAAGCGAGACAAAGAAGACGGCGGCAAAGATCATCTGGAGATACTCGGCGCCTTCACGGAGGTTCCTGCTCTGTTTCAGGTTCACGCCCACAAACGATACCCCGGCGATGAATCCCCCGACGATGGCAGAGAGCCCGATCAGCTCGGCACACATGGCATAGAAAAAGGCAAACATCATGGCAAAGATGAAGACAAACTCGGGATACTTCCCGGCAATGTCCGACTCGTCCATCTTCACAATGAGCCTGCTCACATAGTTCCTGCCTATCCAGGCACCCCCGGCAACAAAGATGATCGCGATGATTACCATGCGGCCGATGGATGAGACACTGATGGTGCCGGATACGATATCGGTTGTCACGGAAAGGGCAATCAGCGATAGGATATCATCGATAACGGCAGCCCCGATGATTGCCTTCGCAACTTCAGTATCAAGTTTCCCGAGCTCCTTGAGAATGTTGGCGGTAATGGCGATACTCGTCGCAGTCAGGGCAGTCCCGATAAAGATGGCACTGGCCGTCGAAAATCCGAACAGCAGGGAGACCCAGTATCCCCCGAGCCACGGGACAATAACCCCTACAAGGGCTATGATCCCGTATTTAATCTGGAAGATCTCCCTGATCTCAAACTCAAGCCCGATCACGAAGAGCAGGATGACTGCACCAAGATGGGCGATACTGGCAACAAAATCGGTATAGGTGATCAGGCCAAGCACACTCGGCCCCACGACCAGGCCGACCAGGATCTCCCCAACGACGGCTGACTGGTTGATCCGGGAAGCGAGGAGATAGCCGGCAAGGGCGACGAAGAGGAGGAGACTCATCTGGAATTCGACCGTGCCGACGATACCATCCATGATAGGTAATGGGACGGGAAAAATAAAAAATCATGGCTGAAACCGGGCCTGTCACTGCATTTTGAGAAACCCCTTCAAAGGAGGGGCGTTCGATTCCGTTCCATTCCCAAGCGAGCGGAAGAACGTGGTTATCGGAAACCAGGGAGCCCGGGGAGGGTTATTGTCGGCCAGGATGGATTATTTGGTCTGTATCTTTTTCAGGATCCAGGCCATGTTCCTGCCGAGGTTCTCCATGGTTGCGATCCCTTCCCGATCCTCTTCCACCTCTCCGGGATTGAGCCCCATCCCGATGTTCCAGTACGATGAACCGACGGTAAACATTCCGCTGATGCCAAAGAAATGGTTGATCGTATCAAAGACATGGATGCCCCCTGCCCTCCGGACTGCCACGACCGCAGCCCCCACTTTCCTCGCATACAGCCCGCCATTGGCCATCCCGACAAAGCCGGCACGGTCGATCAGGGCCTTTGTCTCAGTGCTCACGTCGGCAAAATACGTTGGTGACCCGATGAGGATCCCGTCAGCAGCAGTCATTTCTTCGATGCAGTCATTTATGATATCGTCATCGATAACGCACCTGCCATCCTGGCTCTCAAAACATTTCCCGCAAGCAGTGCACCCTCGGATCTTCTTTCCCCCTATCTGGATGAATTCGGTCCTGATCCCTTCGTCTTTGAGCACAGCCAGCACGTGCTGCACCAGGTGCTCAGTGTTCCCACCTTTTCGCGGGCTCCCGTTGAATGCAATAACCTTCATAGTACGTACATTGACGAGAATCCACTTCAAGGATACCGCCCAGGAACAAAAGCAATTTCTGAAGATCGAGAGAGCGTATTCCGGAGCAATCCGAAGCCTTGATGCGTCATTGCCGGCGAGTAGTATTTTTTTAAAGTGCAGGTATGTTTCTTGAAAGATCCTGTTTGCTCCCGATTTCTCGGAGACCTCAGAAAGTGCCCTTGGCTCTATGATCCAACTCCGGAATGCCGGCTGCAAAGAGGTGTTCCTCGTCCACGTTCTTGATACGAAGAAATTTGAGGAGGTCCTTTCAGAACCATCCGGCCGGTGATGAACCCTCGGGTGAGTTCGAAGGGCAGATTGCCAGCCGGATACTGACCAATGCCCGCCAGGAACTGAAAACGAGAGAGAGATCTCTCAAAGAAGAACATTTTCTGGTCCGCTCGTTTGTCGTGACGGGTGATCCATCACGGGAGATCAACCGGATTGCCGCTGCTGAAAATGCAGGTATGATCGTGATCGGCTCCCATAGAAGGACTAATCTCCTCCACCGGCTGATAGGCTCGGTTTCGCCCGGGTTGATACAGAACGCACCCGGCCGGTGCTCATCATAGGGCGGAGCAGAGAGAGCTGATCGGACGTTTTCCCTTTCTTCTCCCCGGAGAATTTCACCGGTGCTGTGCAAAGAGTAAATGAGAAGGCAGAAAAAAGATGGTGTTTCTCTCACTCCATCCAACAAAGTCGGGCGGTTCCCGGTAACGAGTCCTGAACGGCGGGATAACCAGTACTTCCTGCAGACAGGGTGGCCGGGAGGCTCTGCCTTTTGGCAGGAGCGGTCAATTTTGAATCATTGGATTTACGTATCTTCACGAAAATAGGATCCGGATGCCTTGGTGAGGGATTAAAAAAAGTCTGAGTAAGACGAAGATCAGTACCGTGGCCGGAAGCTGGTCCGGGGCTGGGGCGGGCGTGCCTCGTCGATCTTCAGGGTACGGCCTTCAAACATCGTCTCGTTGAGGGCGGTCTTTGCCTTCTCGGCATCCTCAGGAGTCGCCATCTCGACGAATCCGAAGCCTTTCCGTTCAATGATCCGAACTTCCTTTACATCCCCGTATGCCGAGAATAATTTTTTTAATTGTTCTTCGTTGACTGAATACGTGAGATTTCCTACGTAGAGCTTACTTCCCTGCATATGATTACATTCCTTTCCTCATTACATCAGTCCGTTCCCTGATATACTTTTAGGAGTGAACAACTGCCCGTCAAAAGGGAGAGAGAGGCCGGGGGATGTCTGCCGTATCGCATCGCAGAAAACAGGTATGGCCTGTCCCTTCCCCATCCCCGGGTGATTGTTCCGTCCCCTCCTCCTCGCTTCTGGTTTCCTAACAGAAAGTACGCGACAGCCTCACGTGATCCATAGCTTAAAGGCAATTCGAAGCATTGAATTAACCCTTCATTGACGGAGTTGTTTTCCTGACCAGTACCACGCATTCACAAAACGGACCTGAGACCGAGATCGTCCGCGTACGGCTGCCGAAAAAGAGAGAGAGGGAGATCTTTGCCAGGGCTGAATCGATGCTTGGTGCAAACCATATCACGGTCCGCTGTGCCGATGGGGTAACCAGGATGGGGCGGATCAAGGGAAAGATCAAAAAACGCCTCTGGATCCGGGAAGGCGATGTGCTCATCATCACCCCATGGAGCTTCCAGGACGACAAGTGCGACATCTCATACCGCTACACAAGACCGCAGGTGGAATGGCTCCAGCGGAACGGCTATCTCAAGTCATAATCCATCCCCCTTTTTCACCGATGAACCCCGAGTCCATCGTGGCCCTTCTTTCCCCGGACGTTGGATTTTTATGGTCGTGCGCTCCACCACATCCTGATGTTTTCAGTCAACCGGTGCATCAACCGTCTCAGTTCGACCATTGTCCTGAACGATACCACCGAGCAGGCCATCAACGGGTATGTAAAAGAGAACTGCAAGGAGTGCTATGAAATTCATCCAGGTTTTGAGTTCAGGGGGGTTATCATCCTCCTGAAAAATCCGATGCTCGTTGGTTTTAAGATCAAGAAAAAGAAGATCCTTATGCCGTTTGTAAAACCCTGTTTTGGCCCCATACTCATCGAACTGACAGCAGAAGATGGGGAATTCGAACTGATCAGGAATGAACTGGCAAAGACAGCATAACCTGCCCGAATCCCTCAACCCTTATCACCTATCCCGCTCTATTCTTCCCGAATAGCTGAAATAATCGGGGTGATCTCTTGTACGCCATCCGCTACTACCGCATTTACGATGTGGGGGAGGAGATCGACCTTGGCGCCCTGGAAAAGGCCCTGGCGAGCAGCATGGCGATTGCCCGAACCGGTTTTGTCAGGGTCCGACCGACCTCCATGACGATGGAGGAGCCCCCGCTCCTCCTCCGTCTCCAGCCTGCGTATGCCGAGATCGGCAGTACCAGCCGCACATTCACCGTCGTAACCCGGGTCTTTGATTTTGGGGCAGTCAGCATCTGCCTCATCTACGAGGAGACGGATGCCCCCGCTTCGGAGCTGCAGGATGCAGCATCCAGGCTCACCGCGGAGGAGGGGCTTGACCCTCACTTCTCCGCGGCCCTGAAACAGGTCCGTGCAATCCTCTCTCCCATTGTCGGTGACCGTTCGATCGATGAGGATTTCTATGACGATTACACCATCTACCTCTCCGAACGTCTTGATGAGAGCATCGATCCTGTCGCCCTGCTGCTGGGAGAGAACGAGGATTTCTCCCCGGAAATCCGGCAGGAGACCCTACAGAACCAGCTGAGCTATGCACGGGACGACCGGGCAATCCTTTCCTGGAGCGCTGCAATCCTCATCAGCCCCCAGCATCCTTCCGACCTGATCGAGCTGATCGAGTTTGCCGCTGTGCAGGTGCTCGAATTGCGGTTTTATGACCGCGAACTCTCCCGCCAGATGGAGAAGATGTATGATGATATCGAGCTGGCAGACAAACTCTTCTGGTACAGCAAGATCCGCCAGTACCATTCGCTGATGAAGATCCTGATGAGAACGCAGACCGAGGTGTCCGAGATCGTAGAAAAGGTCAATAACCTGATCAAGGT
>JAJRBU010000108.1 GCA_028679315.1 Methanoregulaceae archaeon | reverse complement strand
CAGTACAGCAGCTACCCATTCCCCTTCGTGTCTCTAGAGCCAACAACCTTTCCCAGAACACACACGGCCTCCAAGGTTGTGCTTAGACCGGGAAAACAAGAAGCCGCCTACAGAGCTCTGCAAGAAGCTCGCTGCGGCATTCTGAATCTGGCTCCTGGAAAAGGGAAGACGGTACTCGCGTGCCATCGTATCGCTGAGCTCGGATGCCCTGCTCTTGTCGTCGTGCACAACACGTACTTGATGGAGCAGTGGCAAGAACGGATCGGGGAGTTCCTCGAGCTACGAGCTGGCGAGAAACTAGGCATCATTCAGGGAACCATCAATGACTGGCAGCGTCCCATCACCCTGGCCATGATCCACACTTTGGCCCTACGTGCCGACGAGGGTCAGCTGCCCCCGGGTTTCACCAAGCACTTTGGGGTGGTGTTCTTCGACGAAGTACACCATCTAGCAGCCCCACTCTTCGTGAAGACAGCCCCTCTGGTTCACGGGCTACGTTACGGACTGACCGCAACTCCGAAGAGGACCGATGGGATGGAGTTCGTCTACAACTACCACATCGGACCAGTGTTCTTCGAAGACATGGAAGCGGATCTGGTCCCTAGAGTCTACTTCCAGGAAACTCCGACCTATCTCGATCTCAGCGACAGTGCCGTCAAAGACAAGAGCGGAGAGCTCAACATGTCTCGTCTGAGATCGGTACTTGGGGAGAACAAAGAAGGCAATCTCTTCCGGGCCTACTGCATCCAAGAGGCCCTCGACCAAGGGCGCAAGATCCTAGCCCTCTCACACAGCAAGAATCAACTACGCCTCATGCACGAGATCTTCCCCCAGTCGGGACTGATCATCCAAGAAACACCGCAGAAGGAAAGAACAGGGATCGTCAAGAGCAGCCAATTGGTCTTTGCCATCTCCCGTCTGGGGGTGGAAGGGCTCGACGACGCTGCTCTTGACTCCCTGTTCTATCTGACCCCTTTCAGCGCAGAGAACGACCTGCAACAAGGGCTCGGGAGAATCCAGCGAGCCCACGGGGATAAGAGTCAGCCGGTCGCGGTTATCTTCGAGGATGTCCTCATCCCTCCGCTGCGGAGCATGTGCAACAAGCTGCGGAAGGCTCTAGTGGCGTGGAAGGTCCCGTACCAAACCCTCAAGGTTCCTCATCCCTGAGGGTTGTCGTCGAAACAACACAAACCCCGTGAGGCTTAGATGCAGGACAAGATAAGCAGACTGAATGCTCTGTACAGCTACTGGAGTCAGTGCACCAGGTGCCCACTTGCCAACGAGCGCAAGAATGTCGTGTTCGGCTACGGTCATCCAAGTGCTCCGGTGCTGATCATCGGTGAAGCTCCGGGAGGGCACGAAGACGAATGTGGGAACCCCTTCGTCGGAGATGCTGGACTTCTCCTGGATCAGTACCTGGCGATGGTGTCGGCGAACCCTGAGGTTCGAGCAGTTGCTGGAGACAAGGAGAACTTCAACCCCAAGCTTCTGAGAGATCTTCTGCGCAACGAGTATTTCTTCACCAACATCGCCGCTTGTCACCCACCCGAGAACCGGGATCCGAACCTCAAGGAGATCGAAGCGTGCATGCCGAGAGTTCGTGAGCTCATCTACCTGATCGACCCGGTGATCATCTTGGCCGTCGGGAAGATCGCGCTCACCTCTCTCACAGGAAAGAAGGCACTGTCCATCACGCAAGTCCGTGGAAATCTCTTCGACATCGAGATACCTGGTCGCACGGTGCCTCTTCACTACACGGTGATGGCACTTCTTCACACCAGCTATCTATGCCGCATGAACGACTTCAAGCAGGACACCAGCTTGGGGGCAAAGACCTACGAAGACTTCATGCGAGCTCATAGAATCCTCGACGAGTACAACAAACATCACTTCGGGATCGATATCCCAAAGAGGGGGATTCCACGTGGACAGTGAAATACTCATCATCGAGAACGATCGCTACCGCATGTACGCTGGGGTCGTAGACAAGGACCCACTCTTCGACCACATCCGCATCGTCAAGCTGAACCGAGATCGACACAAGGAGCTTCACGAGAAGGAGATCCTGTACTGGGATCACTTGGAGTGGGAGGAACGTGGCACAGAAGCATTTGAGGCCATCATGGGATGCGTTCGGAAGTTCTGGTTGAACGCACTCATCCAAGTTCGTCCCGCTCCTCGTTGCCCGAAGAAGACCGGAAAACCTGTGGAGGACTTCGTCCACGACCCGGAGGTCTGACATGCCGTGGGTTGACTGTCCTGGTTGTGGGAAATCTGGAGCTGCCTGGGAGGATTCCCAGAACTCTTCTTTCTGTGGTGAGTGCGAAAAGAAGTACAGGGAGTCCGAGATAGCACGGACGGAGAATCAGATGAGCGACAGACTGACGATCGAGAAGGTCTACAAGATCTGGGATGATGAGACCGGGGATCATCTCTACGTCGGTCCTGACGGCGATGGTCTAGACCTGATCGAGTTCAGAGACGTGGCCAAGGATGGGCAGATATCCAACAGGTTCACCATGACCAAGGCCCAATTCGAGAGGATCTTGAAGATAGGGCCTGATCTTCTGAAGGAGGACTGAGATGGCACAGTACACCGTGTCCAAGGAAACACAGGACAAGATCGCCAGCTTCGAGCTCGCTGATTCCACGTTCCGCAAGGCGTGGGACGACTTTGAACAGCAGGCCAAGCAGTTCCTCGACTACCTCGACAAGCTACGCGAGGACCGGAACGTGAAGCTCGACGAGGCAGTGCGATCCCTACGCACAGAGGCTGATGCTCAACCCATCACCTCCGTGAAGACCATCAAAGCGGGTCCCTTCTCCGTGCAGAAGAAGCAGTCGATGTTCTTCATCCCCGAACGCTTCCTCGCCATCCTCAAGGAGAAGGGTCTCTACGACAAGGCACGAGACGAGGGAGCTGTCGTCGAAGTCACCGAGGTTCCCTACTCCAAGGCCAAGCAGTTCGTCCATGACCAGGGCGTTGAGGACAGCTTCGCGGCAGCCGAGGATGGCAAGGAGCTAACACCGGCGGTTTCCGGTCCCAAGCCCATCCCGCCCTTTGGAGTAGAGGGTAAGGAGAGAAAGTGACTCGTAAGGGATCCCGCACCAAATGCCTCCTGTGTGCAGTGGGTATTAAGCGAAAGCTGATAGATGGCAAATTATGGCACCTGTGGGGCACAGGAGAACCACGGAGTATTTGTCGGGATCCTAGTGGGCCGCACCAGGAGACAGAAAAGAGGAAGTAGATGGAGTGTGTTATGTGCGGAGGGTTGCTCTACGAACTCGGGCAACTCGGCAACCGAACACACTACCGATGTCAGGGGTGTGGTGCAGAGTTCAGCTGGATAGAAACAAGGAGCCGTGATGCCGAGAAAGCCGATCCTCAAGATGGAGCTCAACAAGAAGACGGGCAACATCACGACTTGGTACATGGGGGAGAAGCTAGAGGGCATCACTGATGCCTTCGACGTGATCAAGAACCCTCACCATGCCAAGAGGTACATGGCTGAGTACCGCAAGTTGTCCAAGTTCGCCGACTCCAATGTGGGGTACATGACCGGCTACTACGACTCGAAGACGATGCGTGAACTCCAAGAGCGGTTCGGAGTGAAGCATCCGATCTTCGGTGGAGCCGTTCCCACAGCCAAGGAAGCCTTCGAAGTTGGGATCGGCGTGGGAAAGAAGAGGAGAAAGAATGCCGCTCGACAAGCTAGTCAGTGAGGAAGATCTGGAGCGGATGTCCCGAGAGGTGTGGGAGAAAGCGAAGGAAGGGATACAGAAGGACATCACCTACGCCCTCCAATCCGAGCTCAGACAGGACATGTCTTCCCGAACTCGCCGGATAGTTCAGGCAGAGCTGGAGAATCTAGTTCGTCCTCTCATCAAGGAGCGCATGAACGAGATCAAGGCAGTCGCAGAGAAGACCGTGAGCCGAATCATCGAGCGAATGGAAGCGTCGGTGCTGGAGAAGTTCCGTGGTGAGCTCAGCTACGGATTCGATAGAGCCTTCGAGGAAGTAGGACGATCCATCGCTTCCGCCTTCCGCTCTGCCATGCATGGAGTCATCGAGAAGGCCTCAGAAGAGCTGCGCACAGCACAAGAGAGGGCACACCTCGAGAAGCAGAAGATGCAGGAGAAGAAAGATGACCAAGCCCCTGGACCCTGACATCAAAGTACTCAAGGGAGCTTGTAGAGCTCTGGACGGGTCTTCCAGCAGAAGGATGTTGGAAGCGAACATGCGGTTCCTGATAGACCGCTACATCACCAGTCCTTCCAACGAGTGTCTACCCGAGCACCTGAGAACAGGTAGCTGGGTTTCCAAGAAGAAAGGAAAGAGTCAATGAACCTCGACGGTGATCTCGAGATCCTGGAGAAGGGACTCAACACTCCCGGCACCATGCTCACCCGTTACCTGGTGGCTGGTGACGATCTCAAGAAGATGTGTGGTCTTCGTCGTCCGAAGGGGAAGGCAGACCAGACCCATTACCTTGTCTGGTGCGTGGTCGTGGGAGAGATGAACTCCGACTCCTCGCAGAAGAAGTACTTCTGGGGACACACCGCTAGGGAAGCGATGAAGGAGGCCGTGACCTGGAAGGAGGGGGGAGGGAAGTGATGACCTTGACCACCGAGCCACTCGATTCTGCCATCCTGAGAGTTCTGAAGCAGGGACCTCTCAGTCGCCAAGACATCTGCACGCATCTCTGCGTCGAGTTCAAGGGGGAGAGCAGTCCGATCGACAACGCTCTCCAGAAGCTCCGCAAGTCCGA
>JAJRBU010000107.1 GCA_028679315.1 Methanoregulaceae archaeon | reverse complement strand
GCCTTCCAGAGAAAAGTATTGCCGGCAACGGGGAGTCCGGAGAGTTTCTTCTGGGCCCATAATGTGATACCCTAACTGCCTGCTCTCCTCCTTCTCCTCGCCATTGCCTGAGGCCTCTTCCGGATCATCCAGGGGCTAGCCGATCTTGCAGCAGGGCTCTATGAGCTGTATTCTGGTGAGATCAGGAAAGCCTTCCATAGAGATAGATGATCCGCTGCAGTGCCGAGAGATTTGTGCAGAGCGCGATTAGGATGACAGAAACCCAGATAAATCCGGTGACTCCTCCGATAATGAGGACCAGGATGGTCTCCGGCCGCCCGAAAAAGCCAACCCCCTCCAGCGGGTCCTCGATCTTCCCCCCTATGCGGTCCTTATATCCCGTCTCCGCATAGACCACCGGCTTGATGAACGTGTTCATCAGGGACCCGATGATGGCAACCGCAACGATGGCACTGTCGCTTACCGGGGGAAGATCAAGGAATCGCGTAAGGATTGCTATCCCCGAGATACCAATCCCGAGGATGACCAGGGCATCGACATATTTGTCAGCGATCCAGTCAAAGACCGCCCCAAACCGCGTCTCCCGCTCTGTCCTCCGTGCCACGCTCCCATCGACAAGGTCAAGGACTGCGGAGACGAAGAGGAGGAGGCTCCCGAGAATAAACATCTGATAACAATAACATACCGCACACAGTACCCCCGCAAAGAGCGAGAGGAGGGAGATCTGGTTCGGGGTGATGCCGGCCCTGCAGAATACCGTGGCAATCGGCTCAATATAACGGACGAGCCGGGGCCGGAGTGCGGTTATGTTCATGGATTATCTAAGCAGCAGATCAATGGATAATACTTGCTGCGATAAAAAATGGCATGATATGAACAGGGGCCAACTTCTTTAACCGATCAGGGCGAAGCTTTTCCTACGAAGGTTATAGTCGTGCCGGAATCACCTGATCGCCCCCACGTGCTGATGATGTCCGAGATCACAGCGGATGGTAAGCTGACCCTTAAGAAAGGGAGTTCGAGCAAGATCCTGATGAAGTACATGGATCCTGCTACCGAGATCCTGCTCCACAGGACACGGGCTTCCCTTGATGCCATCATGGTCGGTGCAAATACGATCAGGATTGACAATTCCTACCTGACCGTGCGACTGGTGGAAGGGAAGAGCCCGATCCGGGTCATCCCTTCGAGCATGGCAGACATCCCCCTCGATGCCAATGTTCTCTCTCCTGGTGCTCCGACCATCATCGCCGTCTCTGAGCATGCACCGGCCGACAGGGTGGATGCAATCAGGAAACGGGGGGCAGAGGTGGTGTGCGCCGGGAGAGATCATGTCCACCTCCCCACCCTTATGAAGATCCTCAGGACCAACTACGGGATACAGAAGATCATGATCGAGGGAGGGCCCACGCTGAACTGGCATATGCTCCACCACCGCCTCGTTGACGAGATCCGCCTTATCCACCTCCCGTTTATTGTAGGGGGTGCCGATACTCCTTCCCTTGTCGGAGGGATGCACATCGAGACGGAGGAAGAGATGATCCGGCTCATTTTGAAACACCACTACCTCTGCGGCAGCAACCTGGTGACCGAGTATGATGTGGTCTATCCTCCCGGGCCAGGATAGGATGGTTCCTGCAGGAGATCCTGACACCGATGGTATCTGGTACCGGTCTTCCTCTTCCAGCAGATCCGGAAGAGAAATCCCCAAAAAAGATCTGTCCGGTTCAGAGTGTTCCCTGATCAGATCATTGCAAGGGGATCTGCTTTCATATACTCGCGGCAGACCGTGGTGGCGTACTGGCCGGGTTCGAGGGAGAATGAGAGCGTTACCTGATCGCCCTCCGAAATGGTGGTGATATCAGTCGCGAGGGCGACTGGTCGCGAGGCCCCGTCAAACCGGGCATGCACCAGGTCTGAGGCCACACAGAAATCGCTCCTTGTTATGCCGTCTTCCGAGAGGAGGAGTTCCATGGCCGTGGTATCCGCACAGGGGAGCGCCACATCATGGCACCCCGGCACCCTGATGGCGATCCGGCACCGGCCTCTCATGATCTGGACCTTTGCATTTCCTGCATTCTCGTCGGAGACCCGGTCCTCTTTCCCGTTCAAGAAGAGGAGACGGTCACCGGGAACCGGTTCAGAAAGGCTGCCCGCTTCTGCCATCCTCAATGACAGTGCCCTGTTGAACAGGAGGGATTGGTAGGCGCTCACCATCAGTGAGAGGATCTTTGGCGGGAGGATCCGGAGTGCCCCCCCGTAGTCCCCCGGGTTGGTTGCGATGTGGTGGAGCATGGACCGCTCGTAATTCAGGTGGAGGGGAAGTTCCCTGATCGATTGGAGCGGGTCCCGGTGCTGGAGAAACGAGGTGCGTGCCTCCCTCACCGTATCCGGCTCACCGGGAAATGCAGCCCCGATATAGTGGCAGACCGCCGCTTCATAGTCGCCTTTCAGGATATATGCTCCGGTGGTATGGCTGACCGGCCGGATTGCGCCGAAGCGCTGGATCCCATAGTAGTTCGGAATGCCGCTGCGGCATGCGGCTGTCACTGGGGCCAGGTTCTCCGGGTCTGCCCGGGCTTCCCGTATGGTAATGGTGAACCGGTTCGCCGCGTGCGAACCGAGCGCAAGGGGCGAGGTGGCTCGTCCGACCGGCTCGATGGTGATATCACGGATCCGGACCCGTTCGATCTCCTCTTCGGTGATTCCCTCGATCGAGACCAGCTGGGAGGTGATGGCATGCTTGTCCTTCGTCCCCGCAAAACCTATCCGTTTATACGAGATGCCAAGGCGTTTTGCAATCTCTTTTACGGCCCGCTGCTGGTCCCAGTCCTTTTTTGTCAGCCTGCAGATGAGGAACCGGCCATCGGTCCCGGTACTGCCGGGGATCTCCTCAACGATGAAGTCTTCTGCACAGGAACGGAGCCGTCCCCCGATTCCGGGGGTATCGCTCCCGTAGAACCGCATGCCAAGGAGTTGCTCGAGGGGATACGGGCTCTCTCTCATAAGAGGGATAAATCCCCGGTGATCTTATCGAGATCTTCCGACTTTGCCGGTCCCAGGCCCAGTGCCGTGATCGTTCCGGGTGGCACCTCGGTCATCCCGGCGTCCTGGACGAGGGCTGCCGCTATCCCGGCAGCCTCTGCGATCGTCTTCAGCTCAAAGAGGGTCCGTTCACCGGCCACCTTCAGGACGACCTTCTTCTGCCCTTCGGCATACCAGCGCCTGCGGGATGCCACGTCCGACCGTTCAAAGGCAAGGATAGCGGCGTGTGCAGACTGGGCACACATCTTCCCGCAGCTCATCTTCAGGTCAGAGCGAACAATGATGCACTGCTTCCACTCAAATACGGGACCCTTCTCCATTGCTCTGACTAGTTGTGCGGGAGGTATCAAATAGATGGCCCTGGAAGGGAATAGAAGGCCCCGGAAGGCCGGGAGAAGCCTGCCGGTTGGAATCTGTCACGCTCTTTTCAGATACCGGCTACGCACAGTATTTCCCTCTCCTGATTATCAGGAGACAAAACCAAGTGGAGTGCATCCATCCGAAGGGCAGAATACGGGAGAAGGTGGTGAAGCAAGGGGGGGCAGTCTGTTCATGAGGCAGATCTGTCAGATTGATACCATGAAAGGAGAACATAGAACACACGTGTGACTGAGAGGCGCCAGTATGATGTCGTGGTGGTGGGTGCCGGCCCGGCAGGGAGCACCTGTGCACGCCGGTGTGCCGAGCTCGGCCTCTCGACCTGCATGATTGAGGAGCATGCCGCGATCGGCTACCCTGTCCAGTGTGCAGGTCTCCTCTCAGTCCGGGCATTCGGGGCATGCCAGGTATCCAAAAAAGCGGTGCTTCACGAGGTATCCGGGGCAAGGATCATCACTTCCCGCGGATCCGAGCTTGCCTTTGATTCCGGCAGGACGAAGGCATTCGTGGTTGACCGGGGACTCCTTGACAGGGAGATGGCAGCGGCTGCTGCCGACGCTGGTGCCGAGGTCCGGGTCAAGACCGCGTTCGTGAAGCGATCGGGTTCGGTGGTCGTCACGAGAGGGATAGGCGGAAGGGAGGAGATCCCCTTTCGTGTCCTGGTCGCTGCGGACGGGCCCCGGAGCCCTGTTGCACACGATCTCGGCATGGCACGACCCCCCGTCTTTCTTGCGGGTATCCAGGCCGAGGTCCCAAAAGAGATGGCAGGAGACCTGGTCGAGATCTACCCTGACGCATCTCCCGACTTCTTCGGCTGGATCATCCCGTCCGGGAAGGGGAGGGCCCGGATCGGCCTTGCCGGGAGGGAACAGGTCGCCTCGCGGTTCTCGCGGTTCATCAAAGAACACGGCGGGGAGAGCTGCTGCCACCTCGTCACCGGGACGATCCCGCTCGGGGTGATGCCCCGGACCTATGGTTACGGGACCCTCTTTGTCGGCGATGCTGCCGGATTTCCGAAACCTACCTCGGGAGGCGGGGTATACACGGGAGTACGATCGGCGTACCATGCCGCGGAGACGGCATACGAAGCCTGCAACGAGGGTTCAACTGCAGACGACCTGCTGTCCCGGTACGAGAAGCGCTGGAGGTCTGAGCTTGGCAGGGAACTTGAGCTCGGATTCCGTCTTTTCGGTGTCCGCCGGAATCTCACAGGAGAGGAGGTTGACCGGCTGGTCAGGGTATTGAACGATCCCTCCCTCAAATCCGAGATCCTCGAGTACGGTGATATGGACCAGCCGGGCGTCCTCCTGCGGCGCATTCTGAAAAATCCAAAGATATATCCTGTTTTAGGAATACTTCTCCGTTCTGGAGTACGCCAAATTATCAAATAATAATCTTTTTTATGTATGAATTCATACGAATATTCAAATTATTATGAACAGGTGACCTCATGCACATCCCCGACGCGTTTATTCCGCTGCCCCAAGCAGGAGTCTACTGGATCATCGCCCTGATATTCATCGCTCTCGCCCTCCGGTGGGCACGAAAGGAGCTTTCGGAAGAGAAGATACCGCTTGTTGCCATCCTCGCTGCCGGGATCTTTGCCATCCAGGCGGTCAACATCCCCATCCCCTGGGGGACAAGCGGGCACATGATGGGCGCAGCCCTGGCGGCCATAGTGCTCGGATCCCCTTTTGCTGCAGTGTTCATCCTGACGCTCGTCCTCATCGTGCAGGGCGTTCTCTTCGGTGATGGCGGCCTCACCGTGATGGGGGCAAACATCATCAACATGGGGGTTATCGGCGGTTTTGTCGGGTATTACAGCTACCGCGGTTTTTACCCGATCTTCAAATCCCCGTATGCGCCTGCATTCATCGCTGGCTGGCTCTCCCTTTTCATTGCAGCCCTGGCCTGTGCGGTGGAGATGGCACTCGCAGGAACCTTCCCCCTGGGGCTTGGCCTCTTCTCCATGGGCCTGTACCATGCCGTGATCGGGATCATTGAAGGCGGGATAACCGCATCTGCGATCTATCTCATTGCTACGGCCCGCCCTGATATCATGGCGAATACCGAAGGGGTGCCGGTATGATAGGCAAGAAGACCTTCCTCGTTGCAGGCATTGCCATTGCCCTGATCATCGCTGCGATGGCCCCCTTCATCGCCTCCAGCAATCCCGATGGGTTGGAGAGTGCCTTCTTCGGAATTTTCGGGGCAAAGGAGCTGGAAGGATCAACCCTCGACGAGGAGATGGCAGGTGCAGCAGAGGAGGAAGTGACCGCGATCACCGGCAACGAGTTCTCGTTCAATTCCCCGTTCCCTGATTACAGCATCGGAGGATTGGCAAAATCAGGGGAGACTGCTGCCGTGATCATCGGGACCCTGCTCGTGCTTGGTATCGCCCTCGGATTGTCCAGGATTGTCACCCGCAAGGAATGAAAAAGAGACTATTTATCCAATTTTCGCGAACAGATCCCTGCAATGCACCTCCTTGAAACCCGCGATCTGACCTATGTCTACCCCGGGAACGTCACCGGGCTTGACCATGTGAACTTCATCGCCGGGAGAAATGCCCGGATCGCGGTGATAGGCGCAAATGGTGCGGGGAAGAGCACCCTCTTCAAGCACTTCAACGGGATACTCAGGCCAACAAGCGGGACGGTGCTGGTCCACGGCGAGCCGATCTCCCAGAAGAACATCAGGGAAGTCCGGAAGTTTGTCGGGCTGGTCTTTCAGAACGCCGATGACCAGATCTTCTCCCCCACGGTCGAGCAGGACGTTGCATTCGGGCCCATGAACCTCGGGCTGGATGCGGAGACCGTCAGCCACCGTGTCAGGGAAGCCCTTGCCATGGTCGGGATCGAGCACCTGAAAGAGAGGGTTCCCCACCACCTGTCTGGAGGAGAGAAGAAACGGGTGGCTAT
>JAJRBU010000014.1 GCA_028679315.1 Methanoregulaceae archaeon | reverse complement strand
GGAGATGAACTCGACCCCCATTCCACGATCCTGGGCGTCGTCCCCCGCCGCCACCCGCACCACCCGGCCGATCAACTGGACCGGGACCCCGCCCTGCTCCGAGGGAAGGCGCACCTTGATCCTCAACTCGGAGCCGACCGGGGGCGGCGCGAAATTGCGGATGAAGATGCCCTCCTGGGAGATGTTCGAGCTCAGGTTGATGAACTCGCTGCCGGCCATGTGGTAGTGCACCACCGCCGCGAAGGGCACCCGCTCCGAGCGTCGACGGTTGTTCGCGGTGCTGGCATCGGACGGAGTCATGGCTTCTCCGGGGGTCTCACCTGGTACCGGTAGGAGGAGGCTTGGCCGCCTTTGGGTTCCTGGGCCAGCCGACTCTGGCTCAGAGGCGACTCCCCGAAAATCTCGCGGATGAAGTACTCGATGATCGGCAGCGAATCGGCCGCCACCGAGGCAAACTCGATGCCCATCCCGCGCTTGTGGGAGTCGGCGTCGTTGTTGACGTGAACCACCCGGCCGACAATCTTGAGCGGCAGGTTGCCCCATTCCTCGGGCAGCTTGACCAGCATGCTGATCTCGGTGCCCACCGGGGGCGGGTCGGTGCTTTTGATGAAGATTCCCCGGGCGGAGATGTTGGTGGACAGATCGACGTAGTCCCGGCCCTCGATGGTATACCGGCATACCTTGAACATCGGTCGGCGCTCGGAGCGCCGCTTGCTCTTGGACATGCCTTGCCTCCTGTCACCCAGGCGCGGCAATATTCTATGCCACCGGAAACGAAGCCGTCAATGTTCGGTGTGGGTTGATGTATGCTGGCGGTTGGTGGCGGGTAGCTTGATTCCCACGGCCTGGGGAGGCTACAATACTTCCCTAATGATGGGTGGATGATGATGAACTTCATGCTGGCCGGGAAAAACCGATCCAGAAACGATGAGGTGACCGCCATGAAACATGCGATTCTTGTGTCCTGCCTGTTGCTGGCTGCCCTGGGCGTGGTGCAATGCGGACGCACCATGCCGGAGTTCTGCGAGGCCGACATCGATTGCGCGGACGGCTATTCCTGCGCCGACATCGGCGGTGGCACGATGCGGTGCGTGCCCACCGGCTGCCAGAGCGACATGGACTGTCCGGATGATCTGATCTGCGAGAACGGCGTCTGCGTGCCGGCCGGCAATCCGTGCACCAGCGATGCCGACTGCCCGCGCGGGTACCAATGCGTCGAGGGGCGCTGTCAGATGGTCGACACCTGCCAGGACGACAGCGAGTGCCCGGCGGGGTATGTCTGCCAGAGCGGGACCTGCGTCGAGATCCCGCAGGAGTGCGGCAGCGACGCCGATTGCCCCGGCAGCCTGGTCTGCGTAAACCACAAGTGCGTGCCCCCGGCCTGCCAACAGGGGAGCTGTCCCCCGGGCTACGAATGCGTTGACGGCCGCTGCGTGCTCAAGCCGGAGTGCGTCACGAACAGTGACTGCCCGAAGGGCTACCAGTGCATCGACGGCAATTGCCAGCCGATCAATCCGACCTGCAAGGTCGATTGCGACTGTGAGCAGGGCTGGGCCTGCATCAACGGGGCCTGCACGATCAGTGACCGCTCGCCATACTGCTGCGACAAGGAGGGCTGCCCTCCCGGAGCGGAGTGCACCGATTGGCAGGGCCGGCCCGGGGTGTGCTCGCTGTGCACCGTCGATGCCGACTGCCCGGCCAATTACTTGTGCATCCAGGGCGTATGCATCTACCAGGGCGAGTGTCGGAGCAACCGGGACTGTCCGATGGACTACGAGTGCGTCAACGGCAAGTGCGTCTATGCGCCCGAGTGCATGTCCGACAACGAATGCCCCGGGGGCATGATCTGCGTCAACAGCCACTGCGTCAATTGCCGGTACGATTGGGACTGCCCGGCCGGCTACGTGTGCCTGGGCGGCCAGTGTGTCTACCAGCCGGTTTGCCGGGTGGATTGTGACTGCCTGACCTCGGACCCGGCCGGCGCCGGGATGTGCTGCGTCAACGGGCAGTGCCAGTACATGCCCGAGCGAGCTTGCTACTGCTGCGGCGCCTCTCCATGCCCGGAGGGGGAGTACTGCACCGACTGGAGCGGCAACCCCGGGGTGTGCGGCGGCCCGATGTGCCACAGCGATGACGAATGTCCGCAGGGGTATCGCTGTGTCAACGAGCAGTGCGTTTACAACCCCCAGTGCCAGTACGACTGGCAGTGCCCGCCCGGTTATCGCTGCCTGAACGGGCAATGTGTCTACAGCCCGCAATGCAAGGTGGACTGCGATTGCCTGGCCCAGAGCCCGGACGGCGGCGGGATGTGCTGCGTCAACGGACAATGCCAGTACATGCCCGAGCAGGCCTGCTACTGTTGCGGCGCCTATCCCTGCCCGGAGGGTGCCAGCTGCACCGATTGGAGCGGCAACCCCGGGGTGTGCGGCGGCCCGATGTGCCACAGCGATTCCGAATGTCCGGTTGGATATCGTTGCGTCAATGGGCAATGTGTCTACAACCCGCAATGTACTTCGGATGCCCAGTGCCCGACCGGCTATCGTTGTGTCAACGGGCAGTGCGTTTACAACCCGCAATGCCAGTATGACTGGCAGTGCCCGACCGGCTACCGTTGCCTCAACGGGCAATGTGTCTACAACCCGCAGTGCAAGGTGGACTGCGACTGTGCGGCCACCGGACAGGTCGGCGGCTGCTGCGTCAACAGCCAGTGCGTGTACACCACGGACTGGACCTGCTACTGCTGCGGCCTCCAGCCCTGCCCGGCGGGCCAGACCTGCACCGACTGGGGCGGGCTGCCCGGCCAGTGCCCGATGTGCCAGAGCAGCGCCGATTGCCCGACCGGCTACATCTGCCAGAACGGCCAGTGCGTCTACCTGCCGCAGTGCCAGTACGACTGGCAGTGCCCACCGGGTTCCAAGTGCCTCAACGGCCAGTGCGTCGTGCAGCCGCAATGCCTGTCCGACGCGGACTGCCCGGCGGGCTATCGCTGCCTGAACGGGCAATGTGTTTACAGCCCAGAGTGCCAGGTGGACTCCGATTGCCCGCCCGGCTACGTGTGCGTGGGTGGCCAGTGCATTTACAAGCCGCAGTGTGTTTCCGACGCCGATTGCCCGGATG
>JAJRBU010000049.1 GCA_028679315.1 Methanoregulaceae archaeon | reverse complement strand
TATCCGGGCGGAGATAAGTCGCAGGGTCGGTATGCCGCCTGCCAGCACGTGACTTTACCATTTCGTTCCTCAGGGCTGTATCGGACTGGATCCATCGCTCAACACTCCTTTGTTTTTTGTCTTTTTCTGAATAATGTTCCGGCTGGGGCAGGGTGTTCAAGACCTGATAATCTTTTTCCGGAATAAACCCGTAGCATGTTTCAAGAAACTGCTCAAATGAAAATGGTGGTTTCATTCCGAAATGCAGCGTTGGCAGGCTTGCGATTAGGTAAGGGTAAAACTCTGCCATCCTATTTCATTCCTTAACTGCTTCCTCGAGTATCTTTTTTAATTTCGGTTTGAGGTAGGTGATGATATAATCCGCGAGGGCTTTGTCGGTAAAATCATAGCATGACTTTCCATTGTCAAAGCTGATGGTAAAACCTCCCTGGATCTCTTCCCCGGGTTGTAAGGTGATCCCTCTTGCAGCTTCCTGCCGGAGTTTATCCATGTAGTGTTGCTCCATGAGTTCCAGGTCTTTTTTATTGAGTGAAACGATGACGTCGGTTCGCTCTTTTGCATTATAGTTCCTGATAATCTCGGAAAGGAGCCGGGAGAGGGCATCCGGAGTGAGACCCTGCCGGATGTCTGAAACCACAATACGCCCGAGCATGGCATTGATCTCCTCACGGAGCGAGAGAAGAAGATCTCTCCCCGCTTGGGCAAGCAAAGCCCTCTCCCTCTCATCTTCACTGTGGATTCTCTCGTTTGCGGCAGAGATCATAGCATCCGCTTCCGCTCGTGCCCGGGAGAGAATGGCATCAGATCTTTGCCTCGCCTCGTCCTCGATGGTCTTTGCCTTCTCTTCAGCTGCCCTGATCCCTTCCTGATTTATCTTCTCAATCAGGTCCCTAATCTCTTCCGGCATAGAAACAACTCATTCTCCGTCGATAATGGTGAGAATTCTCCATCGTCGTGTACAAGCCCTTTTTTTCCGGACATGATAGATCCCCCCTCGTACTTACGCAATCCAGTCATCGGGTTCCTGTTTGTTGTGGCTCCCAAACAGGCAATCAAAGAACCATGAAGATCTTTATCATCACGATCATGACATAACACATCATATACATTCCCTTCTGATCCTATCCGTCCGGTCCTGACTATCACATTCCTCTCCGGTAACGATGGATACTTTTATTATTGTTATTTGCTAACATATAGCAAGGATATTTCTGTATTAGTCGAGGGATAAAGCAGATATGCTCAAGCTGGAGGGGGTAACCAAAACATTCGGGGGGCTTGTCGCAGTAAACGGTATCGATCTCCACATCCATGAGGGCGAAATCCTCGGACTTGTCGGACCAAACGGTGCCGGAAAAACGACTCTTCTGAATATCATCTCCGGGATATACCGGCCGGACAAAGGGTCTATCCAGTACTGTGGAGTGGATATATCACGACTCTCAATGGATAAAATTTGTCGAAAAGGTATTGCAAAGACATTCCAGCATACCCTTTCCTTCCCCGGTCTCACCGCCCGGGAGAGTGTGATGATCGGATCCCTGTTTGGAAACGGTCATCATGCGGGTATGGAAGATGCGGCCCGGGAAGCCGAGGAATTACTCGGCCGCATCGGCTTTCCCCTTGAAAGGATTGATATGCCCCTCTCCAGTCTGAATGTGATCGAACTCAGGAGGACTCAGCTTGCCCGGGCACTTGCCTCCCGTCCCAAAATAATTCTTCTCGATGAGATGATGACCGGGCTCAACCCGAATGAAAGTTCTGAAGCGGTAGCACTCATCAAATCGATCCGTGATGGTGGCATCACCATCGTCATGATCGAACATGTCATGAGGGTGATCCTCGGGGTCTCAGACCGGATGGTTGTTCTTGACCACGGAGAGAAGATTGCAGAGGGGACACCGGCGGACGTGGTGCGGGACCAGCGGGTAATCGATTCATATCTTGGCGAACGATACCTATGACCAGTGCGGGTTTCCCGCTGCTTGATATCCGGCAGCTCTCGGTTTTTTATTCAGGTCTCCAGGTGCTCTGGGATGTTTCCCTTTACGTGAACAAGGGGGAGATTGTCACGCTCCTTGGCGCCAACGGTGCTGGTAAAACTACGCTGGTCCAGAGTGTCTTCGGACTCACCAGGGACCAGAAAGGGCACATTTTTTTTGAGGGGAATGACATTACCGGACTTCCTGCATATGAGATGGTAAAACGTGGCCTTGCTCTGGTCCCTGAAAAACGCGAACTCTTCCCAAAGATGACCGTTGAAGAAAATCTGGAGATTGGGGGATTCTCAAAGAAAGGAGAGATCGTCGAACTGGAAGAAATTTTTGACTTCTTTCCGATTCTCAAGGAACGAAAGAAACAATTGGCAGGAACACTTTCGGGAGGGGAACAGCAGATGCTTGCGATCGCTCGTGCACTTATTCCCAAACCATCCATGATTGTGCTTGATGAACCGTCACTCGGTCTTTCTCCCCTCATCGTATCTTCAGTGCTTGATGCGATTAAGAAGCTGAACGAGGAAGGGCTCTCGATTCTGCTCGTTGAGCAGAATGTTCAGCATGCCCTTGAGATGTCGCATCGCGGATATATTCTTGAGACAGGGAGGATTGTGAGGGAGGGTACATCTTCTGATCTCCTTCATGATGATCAGGTTCAGGCATCATACCTGGGAACATAACAGGCAAGGCATCAATGCCTCTCTCTGGTCTTGCTTTTTTCAACTGAATATAATGATCGAAGATCAAGAGAATAGCATCATCTCATCTGCCTGTACCTGCCTGGCGTTCTTAAAAAAACAGATTAAAAAATTAGTGAGCTTTATTCCGCTTTTCGAGGAATCCTTTAATCTTATCTGGAAGGGAGATCAGTCCTTTTGGCAGGAAGATGATGATCAGGACCAGAAGGAGGCCGATAATCACGAACCGCAGGTATGTGAGGCCGAACGACTGGAGGCCGTCCCAGATGAGGGTGATCACGATCGTTCCGACTATCGGGCCGGCGAGCGTCCCAAGACCTCCGGATATCGAATAGATGATTGGCCAGAACGAAATATCGACTCCAAAGATTTCAGGAGTGATATATCCGAGGTTATGGATCTCCAGTGCCCCCGCCACTCCTGAGAAGTATGCACTTACCAGGAATGCAAAGAGGCGGTACTTCACCGGGTCAATCCCTGCAGCGCGAGCTTCGATCTCATTCTCCCGGATAGCAGCAAATGCCAGGCCGATCTTGGATTTGAGAATGAAATAAAATATCAGGATAACGAACACCGC
>JAJRBU010000071.1 GCA_028679315.1 Methanoregulaceae archaeon | reverse complement strand
TAACTGCCTTCTGGGTTTGGTCGGAACATAGGTATCAGTATTTTTCCAGCTAGTATTTAGAATGTCTTTCTCGTAAAACAGCCCCTCGTTACTACAATCCATGTCCGCGAATACGGGGGTGGGAATAAAACTATACCTGTTCCTAGAGTATGATGGTGTATCTAAGCATAAACGGGAGATTGGATAATGTGGGACCGACACCAGTTTGGGTCTGGAGAGACCGAAGAAGCTGTTTTGAACCGACTGCGGTTGCTTGAAAGGGTCTATGATCCGGTGACCAACCGGCACCTTGAGACACTCGGGGTTACCAGGGGATGGAACTGTCTTGAAGTGGGTGCAGGTGCGGGATCGATTGCCACATGGCTGTCAGGGAAGGTGGGGCCTGAAGGGAAGATCGTTGCAACGGATATCAACACCCGGTTCCTGCAACCGATCTCGGGTTCTCCTATCGTGATCCGCCAGCATGATATCCTCGAAGATCCCCTGGAGGAAAAACAGTACGACCTGGTCCATTGCCGTACCCTCCTCATGTGGCTTCGTGATCCCGAGAAAGCACTCCGGAAGATGGCTGATGCGGTCCGGCCGGGAGGATGGCTGATGCTGGAGGAGACCGATTATGGGTCGATACTCTCTGTCGATGCCTCGAATCCTTCCGCTATTGTCTTTTCGGATACATGGCGGAGGGGGATAGAGTTTCTCCGAAAGAACAGGATTGCCGATCCCTACTTTGGCCGTCGTGTCCAAAACCTCATCGATCAGCTTGGATTCATCGATGGAAAGAACGAAGGATGGACCAGGATATGCCGGGGAGGAGAACCCATGGCACGGTTTGATCTGGCAGCGGCCCAGATGGCTGCACAACCGATGATCGACGCCGGATTCCTTGCACCGGAAACGCTTGAGATGATGCAGAAGCTCCTCATGGACACGACATTCGATTACCCCGGACTGACCATGTTCAGTGCATGGGGGAGGAAGCCAGTAGAGCGATAAGGCATAGTGGATTCTTTTTCGATTTGGTATACATTCAGTAAAGAGCCCCTTGAGATCAGTCAATCGCTCTCATCTGAAAGATACTACCAGATGGCGTTTATCTGCCTTCATGGAATTATTCAATCCAGCACACCATCAGATCTCACATTGGTGATTGAAGAAATTCCGGGAACAGGACCCAGAAGAACCTTTCCATAGTATTTTATGTGCACGACGAGGACCCACCCTTTTTCCGACGTTGCATTTGTGGTGCGCATCAATTCGCTCCGATTCGGATTTCCGGCTCAATACGTGCCCCGATCGATACCCCCCATAAAAGTATATAAAGGGGAGCAGGGTATCTGTTCTCGCCCTCCGAAATGAGGGCAGGAGAACCAAACTATGGGAGATTTCATTCAACAGAGCGTCACCAAGACCGCAGTGCGGGAGCTCTCGGCACCGATTGCAGACCTTGCCACCTTCAACACCCTGGTCTCCGGGGTGATCTCCGGGAACCCCTGGGGGTGTACGGCATACGATGTTGCCGGGATCCCGCAGGACCCGGTCGCAATCAGCCGCCAGGGCTACACTGCCCGGGTCGAGTTCGAGGACAACGAAGCGAAGGTCGTTGGCTACACCTCAACGCGGGCCCCGACCGTCGCGGCGTTCAACTCCGCCGTGACCGCAATCATGGCCGATACCGCCCTTGCAACCGCCATGGGAGGCGACGCCATCCACGTCGCCGAGGAGGACGGCTTTACCGCCACCCTCAAATGCCATTCGGCTACTGGTGAGATCTACTACGTCACCTTCAGCCGCGAACAGGTCCGTGTCACCTCGTACAGCGATGACGCTATCCTTGCGACCATCGAGACCTGGGCCGACACGAAGACGGAACTGGCCTGAAGCCGTTTTGGCGTGTCCGGGGGAGGATCATGGATGAAGGGATCATGTTCGTCCTCGGCGTCTGTCTGGGCAGCCTGACCATGCTCGTCGTCATGCTCAGGATCATCATCCGGCTGCACGAACGGGGAGGACCGGACCGGTGGAGGCCGTAAGCCCCCACCCTTCCTTCCCATACAACATCCTCCCGGGAGCACCATCATGGAAGAAGACCTGATCCAGATACTGGAGCTGCTGGCTGCTCTCGTAGCCACTATCATCGCTTACTGGCAGCACCACAAAACGACCATTGCAGAGAACAATACCGGCGAGGTGATCGCTTTCTTCGACCCGGCAGACGATACGGCCACCACCCCGCCGGCAACCGTCCCGTCCCGGTCCTGGAAGATGAACGAGGAGACCCGCCGCTGGGTTATCGCCGGCCATGACCCCGTAAACCAGGGGGACCTCCTCCGGCAGATCGATACCGCCGAGGGGCAGCAGCTCCCCCACTATTACCTGACCTTCTCGGACCGGGGAGGCGGGTTCTACGAGATCGAATACGGCCTCATGAAAGGGTCCGGCGCCGGGAAACCGGTGTAACCGGACAACTGCCCCTTTTTTACATGAACATGGCTCCGCCATTTTCATTCTGTATGCCCGTGTCTCTCAAGGGAATAATGCGATTTTTTTGAAGAGAAGGTGAGGGAATTGCCGCAACGGGTGCATGGCAACCATTCCGGGAGATGGATCAGGTAGGATCCATACCCTTTCCGTTCTGGAACAGGAAGTGCATGGCAAACCAGAAAAACGCTTTAATTGTGAAAAAAGACTCAATTCTATTCTGGAATAGGAAGTGCATGGCAAACAAATATGAAACCAGGTGATGATGCATCAATCGGTCCCTGTGATGGGTGACCGGGAGGTGGTTGTGGATGTGGTGGATTGTTCTGGTCCTAACCGGG
>JAJRBU010000141.1 GCA_028679315.1 Methanoregulaceae archaeon | reverse complement strand
TCCTCGTTGCGGAAGTTCCTCGCGATCTCATAGACCTTCTCAAATCCTCCAATAACTAGGCGTTTCAGATACAGTTCAGGAGCGATACGCATGAACAGGTTCTGGCAGAGGCAGTGGTGGTATGTTGTGAAGGGCCGGGCATTGGCCCCTCCATAGACTGGCTGGAGGATTGGTGTTTCAAACTCGAGAAAGTCACGCCCGGTAAGATAGGAACGGATCTCAGAGATCAGAAGGCTCCTCTTCCTGAAGGTTTCCCGGGTCTCGACATTCATGATGAGGTCAAGGTAACGCTGGCGATACCGTTTCTCCACATTGGTCAGGCCATGGAACTTTTCAGGAAGGGAGTTCAGCGACTTTGTCAGGAGAACAATATCATCGACCCAGATCGTCAGTTCACCAAGTTTTGTCCTGAAGGGATGTCCGCCGATCCCGATGATATCGCCACGCTCAATGAAGCTGGTAAAAAAATCAAATTGTGCCTCCCCGATATCATTCTTTCTGATATAGAGCTGGATCCGTGTTCCTTCGTCACCAAGGTCCGCAAAGATCGTCTTGCCGTGGTTCCGGACTGTATAAAGGCGTCCGGCGGTGACAACACGCTCCTCGCTCCTTTCATGACCCACCGCTGAAAACTTCTCCCTGATCTCCGTGATCCTCTCTTTTCTCTCAAATACCGGAGGGTAGAGAGAGTAGCCTTCACTGCGCAGCTGATCGAGTTCCTCAATCCGGTTCTGGTCAAACTCGAGACCCGTATCTCTGAAATCCATGCCCAAACTCCCTGACCTGGTCCGTGTCCAGGAAACACACCTCTCCCTATCAGGAACAGGAGAAGTGATTAATTGTCCCTCAAATGTTCCCCGCCAGATGTATTAATGGTTTATAAAAGGAGTGTGCAGAACAAGGTGGTACTCTTTTCTGATAAAGGCTCCCACAAATCCTTACCGTTCAACAGAGGATCGCAGGAGATGACTCATATTGTTCTTAATCGCATCGAGTGCTTCGTTGATGATCTCCTTCACTCCCTCTGTCTCGTTTATTAACGCTCTCCTCAATGGCACGAGGGCTTTTGGATCACCAATCCTCCCCAGTGCCCAGGCTGCTTTCTGTCTCACCCTCCAGTCCTCGTCATTGAGGGCGAGGATAAGCGAATCAACTGCGTGTTCGTCTCCTATCCTGCCAAGAGACTCGGCAGCCTTCCAGCGTTTTGATGGATCTCCTTCATCAAGCAGGGCGATAAAATACGCAAGCCGTTCGGTATTCTCATTCATTACCCTTCCATCCATCCTTGTAAACGGTAGTTCCTGACCGATACGGTAAACATGTTCCTTGTATTCATATCGTGCGTAAGAGTTCAATGTTCCGCACCGTGACAACCGGGGTTACCATGAGACAGGTTCCCCTTTCAATCCTTATTAAGAGATCTCTCTCCAAATCAGTGATGAACAGACAGATTTGATGACGCAAGAAACTATCCACGAGGGGTGCATGAGTGAACCTATCATTTCGGTAAAAAAGCTCTACCACCGCTACGGCGATTTTACCGCAGTTGACGGAATAAGTTTTGAGGTATGTGAGGGGGAGATATTCTCCTTCCTCGGACCAAACGGCGCCGGCAAGAGCACGGCAATCAATGTCCTGATTACACTTCTCCCTGTTCAGGAAGGGTCCGCAACCGTCGCCGGGTACAATGTGGCAGAAGATCCGCAGAACGTCAGGGAATCGATCGGTATCGTCTTCCAGGATGTCACCCTCGACCGTGACATGACATGCCGCGAGATCCTCGAATTCCATGGAAACCTGTACAGGATGCCGAAGGTCGAACGGAAAAAAAGGATCGACGAGCTCCTCTCACTTGTCCAGCTCGAGAACAAGCAGGATACCCGGACAAAACATCTGTCCGGAGGGATGAAACGTCGTCTGGAGATAGCCCGCGGGCTCATGACGCGTCCCCGGGTCCTCTTTCTTGATGAACCGACAATCGGGCTTGATCCCCAGACGCGGATGAGGATGTGGGACTATATCAAGGCGGTAAACCGGGAAGGGACCACCATCTTTCTCACCACCCACTACATGGACGAAGCCGACCACCTGAGTGACCGGATCAGTATCATCGATAAAGGACAGATCATTGCCACCGGAGCACCATACGAGTTGAAAAATACCCTCGGGGAAGATCTCATCTACCTTGAGACCAGCGATATGCAAGGGACGAGAACAATCCTTTCGGGCATGGAAATGGTGAAGGAAGTCAGCCAGAAATCAAGGGGGCTGGTGGCAATGCTCGATGGCGACGGTACAAAAATCCTCCCGGTGATCATCGAAACCCTGTCTGCAAAGGGGATCAGGGTCTTTGTGGTCAACCTGAAAAAACCATCCATGGACGATGTATTTGTCCATTACACCGGGAGGGAACTGCGAGACGAGGGTGCAGAAAAAACTTCCACGGCTGTCGTGCGGGCAGGGAGGAGGTAACAGATGCATCTTGGTTTTCTGACCATATTCCGGCGCGATATAATCCGGTTTTACCGGTTCAAGACGCTCCTTATATCGTCCCTTGTCCAGCCGGCGTTGTGGATGGCGTTTTTCGGGATAGCCATGTCCTCCAACTTCAACCGGTTTACCTCGGAAATACCTCCCATTCCCGGAGTGCCTTCGGTGGACTATCTCACCTATATGGCAGCAGGGGTGATCGCCATGACCACGCTCTTCACCAGTCTCTTTGGAGGGATGAGCCTCCTCTTTGACAAAAACTGGGGCCTGATGCGTGAGATCTTTGCAAGCCCGCTCCCGAGGAACCATATCATCTTCGGGATAGGACTGTCAGGGATGACCAAGTCATTTATCCAGTCGATCATCATCATGGTATTCGGTATTCTTATCGGCGCCCAGTTCTTTTTTTCCTATTCTGCAGCAAAGACCGTACTTGCCATCCTTGGGATCCTGCTCTTCGTGGCCGTCTTCTCCCTCGGATTTCTCTTCCTCTCCGCTGCCATCGCCATCTCGCTTGAGAGCCCAGAAGGGATGCAGGGGATTATGACCCTGCTTACGATGCCCATATTCTTTGCAAGCAATGCACTCTATCCGGTGGATGCATTTCCCCCTGCACTGCAGGCACTTTCATTGGTAAATCCCCTCACGTACCTGGTGACAGGGATCCGTTACTTTGCGATTGGGGGAGATTTCCAGGCGATAGGGATCCATTATATCTATACTCCGGTCCAGATAGGATTCGCGCTCCTGTTCCTGATCGCATTTGCGATAGCGATGTTCACCCTGGCATGGTGGCGGTTCAGAAAAGCTGTGGTTACCTGAATTTTTTTTAGGATGGAGGTTCTGATCCGGACGAGCCGGTAAGAACAATATCCAGGCTCTGAAAATCCCTCAAAAAATCATCGTAGCGGTAATAGTCGGCAAGCGCCATCTCCCTGAGCAGCTCAGGGGGAAGCGCCCCTGCAAATTTCCAGATCTCCTGGCCGGGGATTTTAAGATGTTCCTCCACTTCGCCTGTTTTTCTTCCCTGGAGTTTTAAGAGCAGATCACAGATGGTGCCGGCCGCGTTCTCCTTTCCGGCATTTTTTATCGACACCGAGAAGTCATGATACCTCACCGCCAGTTTCCGGTCGGACCCTGACCGGATCAGGGTAGCGAGGAGAGTATTGAACATCCGGCCCCTGAACGTCAGAGTGGTGACATCAAAACCTCTTTTTCCCGGTTTTTCAAGGATATACAGCCCGCCAGGGGTTAGTTTGGGAAGAGTTTCGATAAGTCCGGATACGAGTTCTCGTTCGGGTTCGGGCAGGGGGAGCACCGATCCTCCATCTGATATTATCCGGCCGACTGCTCTGCATACTACAGGGGAGAAACCGGTCTTTCCACCGGTCCAGAAAATTTCGTTCCTTTCACCTTCTC
>JAJRBU010000075.1 GCA_028679315.1 Methanoregulaceae archaeon | reverse complement strand
CCAGCGTTCATTCCTCCGACGAGGTCACAGAGGTCTTTCACATTGGTACCCCTGATTGCACCCATGTCCTTTTCAAGCACGTTGGTATCTTCGGTTACATTCCAGCGGATGAGTTCTTCAATCACTGGATCGGGATCGTCTTTGAAGACCGGGCCCTGGTGATAGTAATGAGTAACTCCGTCACCCAGCACCGGGAGGTTATCCCTCATCCATTGATAGGTGACATTGGTCTCGTTCAGGATTGTTGTCCCATCGTTCGCGTACTTCACGATATGTACTTCTGTAGTTGCAGCCGATCCCATACCCACCATCAGAATGAGGGCAAGAAGAATCGCCATATATCGTCCTTTAATGCTTATTGACATCTTTCTACCACCTTGATGAGTGAAAATTCTCCGGACATCTTTCGCTGGTTCCGTTTTTTGAGAAGGCGAATATGATGTGGAAGTGAATATATAAGGAAAGGGTTTGCGTTTAGTCACATATATAAATTTTTGTAAATAATAATGTGTTTTGTATAACCAACTGGTTGTATGGTCGGGGTTGGGGCTTACGGTAGGGATTATATCTGAGGATACCCTGGGTGATTCGGTTGTCAGGTGCAATACGAAGGCTGTAACGTATTTAGGGTATTTGTATCAAGCACTCAATCTCAGTCAAACACTACCGAATATTTCCTGGTCTGGTCCGGCTCCACCGTTACATCAAGGTATCTCTTTGACTTATCAAGCGTGAGCATCACTTCCCAGACACCGATCGGTATCCCATCCAGGGAACAGGGCGTGACCTCTCCCGTCTTCAGCCCCCGGATGGATACGGCGGCCCCGGGGGGTTCGCTGGTAAGATCTATACCCCCGGAAGCATACCAGGGAAGGGAATACCTGACTGCGTATCCACCGATGAGACACTGGCTCTCCGCAATGTAAATTCGTTCTGTCACGGGCAGCCTGCCCCCTGAAGCGAGCGATATCCTGTGATACCCTTCCGAAACGTTGGGAACAACCGCAGGGGTTCGGAGCCCGGTTCGAATGCCGTCGATGAATAGTTCCGCTCCTGCCGGATCGCTCTCGACCGAGAGATTACAGACCAGGGGGGTCCGTGTAGGGACGCTGAACTCCCTGCTATCCCTGCTGCTTTGGGGGATCGTGAAGGAATAATAACCCCCATCGTCGGTGAGCGTGATGAACGAGGGATGTTCTGCCAGCTCGACCTGTTCGGGTATCCGTTTTACCGGGTAATACCCGTTGACCGTGAACTGTTCCCCTGAACGGGTTTCACCCCCAATGGTAACAGACCCCAATATGGTGGTATCCATCAGGTTGAACTCGACTGGAATGATTGCATCCGGGAAGACCCACGTCCGTATCGTCTCCTGTGCTGAATAGACATTCCCGCTCGTGAGTATCCCCACCGATATGGTGTGGAATCCCTCCTTGAGGGGGACGATGAGGAGGGGGGAACGGGTACCGACGACAATCCCATCTATCTTTATCTCTGCCTGTTCAGGATAGGAGGAGATATAGAGGCCCCCATGGTGAGACGGTGCCGGTGCAGGGGCCGATGTTATAGTCATAGGTGGTGTGGGGAGAACGGGGAGAAGGTGAATCTCGATAGCAGCCGGTCCGGTTACCTTTCGTTCGGATGGCTGGTATCCTTCTTGTTCGATCCGGATGGTATGATCTCCCTCAGAGGATACGGTGATATCACAGGGAGTGTGCATCCCATACTGCTGCCCATCAAGGAAGACCGTTGCCCCGGAAGGTGTGGTATTGATGGAAACAATGAACGTGTCGTCCTGAGTTCCTCGAACCTCCAGGGTTGGAGGGAGGGTCTCACTCACCGGCACTGCAGGGCCATTCCGCTGATAACACGGTTCGGGGGGCTTGCCCTGGAACCATTGTACGAAATTGTGGAGCCAGCAGAGGAAGTTTCCAATTGGATCGAAACCGGATCTTTGTTCTGTTCCCGATGGGACTGGAGTCATGGCGGTTGTCTCACCAGGGGGGGGCAGGATGACGATTGGTGTGGATACGGTGGGGGTGGTTGGAACACCACTGGGAACAGAGCCGGGGGTTTCCTCCTGCAGCGGGATTTCCATGGTGAGGATCGCTACCCGGTTTGTCACTACCGAATCACCGGCATCCGCATGGAAACGGACCAGTGAACCGGATATGTCTGGGAGAGGAATCGTATGGACTGCAACCGGGAACTCCCCCGAAACCAGGAAACCAGGCGTGCTCACCCCGTTGACGAAAAAGCTCATGGTGTCCGCCTCAAAACCAGGAGTGGTTGCCACGAGGATCGTGGCATTCAACAGTTCGGAGTCAGGGAAAGGCCCGCTGAATTCAGCAAGCGTCATGGGACTCTCCTCTAAAATCCCCCCGATGATGTCCGCCCCTTCGCACATCCATACCCCGGTCTCAATCTCCCCCGGTTCTTCGTACCCTGCCAGCAGAAGGGCTCCTGCAACCGTGGAATTCCATGACACGTGGTTCAGGCTTCGTATTGTGTAGGTCCCATTTTCCTCCACCGGAGGGGAAAAAACCACTGTCATGGCATACAGCTGGTCCCCTTCTCCCTGTTCAGCCCAGGTTCTGGCCGGTGCCAGGTCACCTTGATCTGAATCGAGGACGACCTGCGGCTCCGCATCTATCCCGGGGTCCGCCGTGCTCTTATCAAGAAACAGGTAGAGCCGGAGCAAGGCGAAAGCGGGATCTGTGGGGAGCCCGGCAAAGGTGATTTCCCGTTCTTCCCCGCCTTTGATGATGAATGGTGAGGTGTTCGACGGATAAGCCGAGAAGGTGCCGTTCAGGTGCAGGTATTCTGCTGCCGTCAGAAGGCCACCTTCGAGGATTGCGAGGTCCGATACAGGGGTGATGCCTTCACCACCCGAATCCGTGCCTGAATACCCGCCATCCTGGGTGGCCAGGATCAGATCGAAGCTGACCGATGTTCTCTTCCCGGGTATTACCTCGATATCCTGCTCTTCGGGAGTGAGATACCCGGGCTTCCTGACGAGGATAGAATAAAATCCTTCGGAGAGTTCCCCTATCGTGCAGGGAGTATCCATGCCGGTATCCATGTCGTCCAGATACACCCGTACCCCGGCTGGGTTTGAGGACACCTCGATAGACCCTACCGGATCCCGGCTGGAGAGGATATGGATCTCTGAAATATACTTCCCGGAGAGACCTGTCGTTGTCGGATACTCCTCGCCCCCTGACTGGTAATAATACCAGTATTCCGGTTCTGCAGCCTCGTGCCAGTCGTAGTTGCCGAATGCATGGATGCCCTGGGGATTGGTACTGGTGTCGGCCAACCAGACCAGCCGCATGCCGGACTGGTAATCGGGAACATACCCGACGCCCTGCCGTTCCCAGGTGCTCGGACCTTCCGCCCCATTGTACCAGGCAAGTATCATAGGCCCTTCCCGGCCTGAATACTCGTATACATTGGTATAGGCAAACCGCATGTTCCATCCATCGGATGAGACGATCTTTACCTCCTCATCAGGCTCCATACCCCCGACAAGATCGCAGAGATCCTTGACCCTCGTCCCTTTCACCGCACCCATCCCTTTCGATTCGACATTCGTATCTTCTTCCGGGTTCCAGCGGAGTGCCTCCTCTGTCGCTTCATCAGGATCGTCAATGAATACAGGGCCCTGGTGATAATACTGGGTCGTCCCGTCACCCATCACGGGAAGGTTTGCCTCCATCCAGCGGTAATCGACTGTTGTCTCGTTGAGGATGGTAAATCCATCTGATGCATAGAGGACTACCCGGACCTGGGTGGTAACCCCTTCAGCCGGGACGGCAATGACGAAAAGAAGACAGAGGAAGACAAGGACCAGGAGCGGGAAGATCGGGCATTTCACGAGGCGCTACCCCCATTTACAGGGCTCCCTGGGAGGCGGACAATATGCACATCCTCCGGTGCAAGCAGGGCGACTACCCGGTCACCTGGCCGATAAACCTTTGACAATTGGTTCCCGGGAATGTCAATAGTAAGGGAAAACGGATCCGCGAATCGGACCTGATATCCCTGATCCGTTACAACCGTCGATACTACCTCTCCTTCGATCCGGTTAAGAGGCACATCCCTTACCATGGCGGGATCGGTGAGCATGATATCCCGTGCCCTTATACAGGCGAGGACCCGAGCCCCTCCGGGGAAGATGCCGTCAGCAAAGATACTACCCTTCCCAATCAGGAGTTGCGTTCTCCCCCCTTCTGACACTCCTGTTGTTCCATCGAGCATGTTCTCAAATCCCGCCAGTGAGGCTACCGTCGGGTGATTGGGGTAGGAGAAGACTTCAGCCGGGGTGCCGGTCTGCAGGATCACGCCCTTATCCATCACAACCACCTGGTCGGCAAGCCGGTATGCCTCATCCCGGTCATGGCTCACCTGCAGGATCGTCAGGCCATTGTCCTTCTGGATTGCCTTCACCTCGTCCATGCAGGACAATCGGGCGTCGGGGTCGAGTGCGGCAAACGGTTCATCGAGGAGGAGGGCAGAAGGTTTTGTTGCCAGGGCTCGTGCAAGTGCCACCCGTTGTTTCTCCCCACCCGAGAGCGATCCGGTATAACGCCGGGAGAGAGGAGAGAGTGAAAAAGAGGACAAGAGCATATCCACTGTATCCGTCCGTTCCCGGGAGTCGATACCCTTCATTTTCAGCCCGTAGGCAATGTTTTCTTCGACGTTCAGGTGGGGAAAAAGAGAGTAGTCCTGGTACATGAAACCAATGCTCCGTTTTTCAGGGGGCAGCATGGTGACCTCCTTTCCTGCTACCGTGATCGTCCCCCCATTGATCTTCTTGAATCCGCCAATACACTCAAGAAGGAGGGTTTTACCCGCTCCTGAAGGTCCCATCAGCACGGTATATGACCCTTCAGGGACCTTGAGCGAAACCCTGGAGAGGGTAAAGTTCCCGCGGGTGAGACTGACCTCCTCAACTGCGATCATCGTACACCCCGGCACGACGTGTCAGGAATCTGAACACGAAGAAGAGGACCAGGCAGAGCAGGATGAGCAGGAATGCAATGGCCTGGCTTTCAGCGATCCCCCCGGTGTTGAACCGGTAATAGATCAGGGTCGATATCACCACCGGGAAGTACGCAATCATGATCACAGCCGCAAATTCCCCTATGGCCCTTCCCCAGGCAAGGAGAGCACCGTACATGATGTGGCGGGTAGTGAGGGGCAGGGTCACCGATACGAACGCCCTAATCGGAGAGGCTCCAAGGCTCCGGGCCACGTTCTCGAGCTGCACTGGTACCCGCCCGAATCCTTCCCGCACGGCATTCACATAATAGGGGATGGAGACAAATACCATCGCAGCAACGATACCAGGGAACGCATCCTCAAAGGTGAGGCCGATCTCCCCAAGCGGTGCCCCTAGTAGCCCCCTAGACATGAAGAGGAGGTAGACCATGAGCCCTGCAACCGTGTGTGGCAGGACCAGCGGAATATCTACCAATGTCTCGACGATCCCTTTCCACGGAGCATCGGTCCGGCTGAGTGCATACGCAAGCGGTGTCCCGGTAATAGCGAGGATCCCGACTGCACAGAAGCCGGCAAGGAAGGTGACAAGGAACGCCTGGAACACCACGGGATCGCTTGCTGCACCGGCAAGGTATTCCGGATTTCGCAGGACAGGAATGGCAATGACAAGAAGGGCCATGGCGATGATCCCGACCAGGATCATCCCCGGAATCCAGAATACGGCAAGAGAATTCCCCGAATACCGGCGGTTTTTCTCGGCAAATCTTTCATGGAATCTCATAAAAACGCCCTTTCTTCAAGGGATGCCGGCCATCCGGGACGCCCCTTTGCCGACTCACTCGCAATAAACTCGATAAATTCGCGTGCGAGTTCCGGATTCGGGGCGTTGGCCGGGATAGTCACGGCATACACGACAGGGCGGCCGTTCCTTTCACTGCCGATACTACTGAACCGTGGAAATCCAAGCACAACCGTGACATCATTATAACGGTCGGCGTATTCCGCAGATCCGAGATTGATGGATGCAGGGAGGGGGATAAACGAGAGGTTCATCCCCTCTGCCACACTCCTGTATTCGATAGCATAATCGATCCCTCCTGCAGTAAGAAGCGACAAGAGATAGATACTCCCGTCGCGGATAACGACCTTATCATCGGACGGGCGCATAATCTCCGGGAGGGAGATGGTGGTGACCGTTCCCTCTGTTGAAACGGTGATGGTTGAGGGGAAGTGATCGGTGACGATCGTTTCAAAGAGGGATGGATCGCTATACTCCTCTTCAGCGAGCTGCAGCACCATCAGAGAGCGGTACCCGGCTGCATCCAGCATCGGGTTTGAGAA
>JAJRBU010000185.1 GCA_028679315.1 Methanoregulaceae archaeon | reverse complement strand
CAGAAGTCAAACAAGCTTTCTCGTATGCCATATACTTGCTCTCATCGACTACCAGTAATGTAGAAATATTCCCACTAAATTCATCAATATTAACCGGCTCCTGACCAAGGGCCTCAGCCATCATCCTTATGTTATCCATGGCCAAACGATCTTCCTTTAATTCATCTGAATATATGTAGATAACAGGTTTTCTGTAAATAACCGCGTAGGAAACAGCAGCGCTCATTCTCGTGATGACAAATTCGCTATTCCTGACCAATTCTCCTGTTTTCCCGTAGTGAACTCTTCTATTGCCGAAACAGGGTGCTATCGGAGGATGAGCGCTCTTGTAATGCCCTGCAATCTCCGCCACAACGCCAGTTTCTTTCTCAACTTTATTCAAAAACCTTGTTAATGAAGGGTACCACACATCGCTTGTGAGGGCCGGTTTTCGTTTGAGATGTTCATGATCGCTGCCAAATGCAGGGCCCGCTCCATCAAGCAAAATTGCAATTCTCTGTTTTGTTCCGGAACTGCCGGTATTCTCGATGCGTTTCAGCAAGTCATTGCTGTAATCCCATGCACTACCGTAAACGAATTTAACCCCTTTTTTCTCAGCCCCGTGTCTTCTTGCAACATCAATCCATTCATCCCCTGCAACAAGTCGATGTGTCGTCGGCAAGACATTAAAACACCTCGCAAGGGCAAGACAAAAAAACCCTTTGAACATCCTCAAAGCTTCCTTGTGGGTTTCGGTCCTTTTCACATACGCCATTAATTTTGCTAAATAATTCTTCCTATCTCCAGCACTTTTCTCTTCAAAAGTTCGTATCTGAACCCCACCGTTATAAACATCTAATACAGCCAAACCAGTATTCCTGATCAGAACTTTAATCATAAAATTGCATATCAATGACGAAAAATTCTCCACAACCACTTCATTGAGCACACAAACCCTGCGTTCCTTTGCTGCTTTTCGCAGATTCACCAGGAGCATGAGAAACTGCTTTATTGACTTGATTTCAATAATTTCTTTTCTGTGTGACCTGTCGGCTTTAATCTTTTCTGCAAACTCGCGGTTAATGATATACGACACATCCCAAACTTCCGTCTCGCAATAAGACTTAAAAAATTCAATTTCTAGGAGATTATATAGAAAATCGTTAAATTTATAGGGATATATCACTGTGAACATTGGAACTGTATTGTTTTTTTCTTTCATATTATATTGGAGTCTTTAATGTTCTGCTTTTTTACGGTCTATCTTTTTATTTCGCCAATTATTTGTCTTCAGCGTCCAGGAGCGATATGACATAAATTCACATAAATAATTACGGTTGAAATAATTGCCTTTCTATCAGTATTTTTCCCTGCTATGTATGTGTGCTTGGCAATCCTTGACATTCAAAATTATTTCCTTCATAGTGATATTTCCTCTGAAATATTTTTCTAAATACTTAAATTACAAACACTCTTATTGCTTTATCCTTAAGCATTTTTACCAACTGCTTTATCTCGTTAATACTTATGATCCCAGCCATTACAGCAATCAGTGCGAACACGGCTAACATAGCTAACTTAACTGTGATTCCAATAAATAAGTTCAAATTTATGTAATATAGTATATAAAGAAGTGCTGTCCCGCCGAATAGGCTTCCGAACATAATAACTAAACCTTTCTTGTCCATCGGTATAGGTGTAATCCTGAGCCCAACAAAAAACTGTACTCCATTTGCTATTGCCGCAACAGCAAAGGCTGCAAATGCGGCGCCCATCACACCAAAACGTGGAATAAGGAAAATATTAGCAGTAGCAGTTGTTATCAAAGAAATAAGACTGAATGGTATTCCCCAGAATGTTTTTGAAGGATGATAATATACCAACCAGTATGCGCTCATACCCAGAATGCCAAACACATGATAATAGATATAAACAGGAACAATATACATGACAAAATAGTATTCTTTTGTCATAAGCAGATAAACCATTTCTTTCGTAAATAGAATGATAGAAAAAGCAAGAAAAAGTAGCATGAAACTCATTTTAAGATTCAGGTCCGCTATTTTTTTATGAGAGTCCTTTGTGTTCTCTGTGAGAAGTTCCAGCGTTAAAGGATTAAGCGTCCCCGAAACACCATCCATAGACATTTTCAAGACGGTGGAAATGCGCTTTCCCATGTCAAGAAGCCCAACCTGATAGAGACCCTGAATTTTGCTTAAAAGTACTCTATCAAAATAGTTGTAACCAAAGCTAATGAGTGAAACCGAAATTGAAGGCCACGAATAGAGAAAGGATTCTTTCAAAAGGGAATTACTGAATGTGATAATATAATATTTTCTTAATTGAAAAAAAACCAAAACAAATTTAAATATCTCAGCAGTTAAAGATGCAAGAATAACTGCCTCAAATGTAAATCTACGTGTAAGAACAAGAGAAATCGACAACACTATCTGGACAGCTAGTGATACCGACTCATTAACAAACCATTTTTCTCCCTGGTGTTGATTCTGAAGAATATACTGGTTGATTATGTTGAAATAGCCTAGAACATATTGGATAAATGCAAGTAAAACCCAAAGAAAATCAACCTGATTCTTAAAAAATAAACGGTTTAGGCTTGGAAA
>JAJRBU010000109.1 GCA_028679315.1 Methanoregulaceae archaeon | reverse complement strand
TAGAACAAGAATAAAATGGGGGAATAATAGGAGACTTTATCAATGGCATATAAAGATGTTTTAAAAAACTCAATTAGGACATTCGAAGATTTGGAAAAGTGGCTTACCGGGCAGAAGGCGAGGGTTGATCCCAGGCTCAAGGAAGTAATTGCTAAATATCCTATGAGGGTCAATACGTATTACCTCGGTCTCATTGAAAAGATGAATGACGGCATCTGGAGACAGGCAATTCCTGATGTCGAGGAACTTGAGCATTATATGGATCTGTCAGCAGATCCACTGGATGAGGAAGGCGATATTCCACTTGGTGGTCCAAGGACAATAATTCACAGGTATCCTGATAGGGTTTTATTATTTGCATCAAACGAGTGCGCTATGTATTGCAGATTCTGCACCAGAAAAAGAAAAGTCGGTGATGACCTTAAGAATCCATCAATTGAGGATATAAGAAAGGGAATTGAATATGTTGCATCTCACGAAGATATTAGAGACGTATTAATCTCTGGTGGGGACCCGCTACTGATTCCCAATAGTCGACTTGATGAAATCCTGGGAAGACTAGAAGAAATTAAACACCTGGGATTAATAAGAATCGGTACCAGAGTCCCCTGCACCTGGCCGCAAAAGATTATTGAGGACAAAGAATTTATTGAAGTACTGAAAACACATATTCCTCGGTCACTTAGAGATCCGCAGCTCTATATAAACACCCACTTTAATCACCCTAATGAAATAACTGACGAAAGTTATCAGGCTATAAAAATATTAAGGGAACTTGGAATTCCAATAGGAAATCAAACTGTTTTGCTCAAGGGAGTTAACGATGATACAGATGTAATGAGAGACCTGGTACACGGTCTCGGTAAAATGGGAGTGAGACCATATTATCTATATTATGCTGATCTGGTCGAGGGAACAGGTCATTTTAGAACAGAAGTATACAAAGGAAAGGAAATCTGCAGGGACCTTTGCGGAGCCACGACTGGCTTCCTCCGTCCCTTATATGTAGTGGATGCACAAGGTGGAAGAGGTAAAGTTCCGGTCGATCTTGGGTATTCAGATGGAATTAGTGATGATAAACGAGGTGGAATTCTTACTTCGGCGATTGGACTTGGGAAAGTCTATGTAAACGATCCTATCGAAAAAATAGAAGGAAAACCGCTAAGACATAATCCAAATAGGAAGTAAGGAAAATTAATTGGTAATATTTATGTTAATTGATTAGTATGTAAATATGAAATAATTAGATTAATCGTTCAATCTGAGTATGATTCTTATAATTTCAGCGAGGATTGATTATCCGGGAATCCCTGATATCTTTCTCTCATTTCATTTTAGGAGGATTAAAACTCGTGAGTCTAAAAGAGAGCAGCCGGACACCTAAGTCAGTAGCACCAAAGACCCTTCAGAAAAATCTGGAAAAATCCCCTACTGGAATGCGCGGATTTGATGAAATTACCAATGGTGGTTTGCCCAAAGGCCGTTCAGCCTTGATGGTGGGCGCCGCCGGTTCGGGGAAAACCGTTTTTGGCATGGAATTTCTAGTAAGGGGAGCCCTCCAGTATAGTGAACCGGGTGTTTTTATGAGCTTCGAAGAGAATGAGAGTGACCTGGCCAAGAACTTTAGTTCCCTGGGTTATGACCTGGATGATCTGATTACCCGCAAGAAGCTCTTTATAGATTTTGTATATATTGAAAGAAGAGAAATTGAAGAGACCGGTGAATTCGATCTGGATGGTATCTTCGTCCGGCTAAGCAGTGCTATCGCTGCCATCGGCGCTAAGCGGGTAGTACTGGATACCCTGGAATCCCTCTTCTCCGGCATAAGTGAGGAAGCTATCTTACGGGCTGAACTTCGTCGTTTGTTTCGCTGGTTGAAAGACAAAGGCGTTACCGTGATAATTACGGCTGAACGGGGAGTGAATACGCTGACCCGCTACGGTCTGGAAGAATACGTCGCGGACTGCGTAATCCTGCTGGATACCCAGATGATCGATCAGATTGCCACCCGGCGACTACGGGTTATCAAATACCGGGGTTCCAAGCATGGGACTAATGAATATCCATTCCTGATTGATGAATCCGGTATTTCGGTCTTACCCATTACCTCTATAGGCTTACTGCACAAGGCTTCTTCGGAAAGGATTCCCTCCGGCATTGAGCGAATGGATACCATGCTGGACGGTGGGTTCTATCGCGGCAGCAGCATTCTGGTTTCAGGTACCCCAGGAACCGGCAAGAGTACCCTTGCAGCACATTTTGCTAATGTGTCGGCAGCGCATGGTGAACGCTGCCTCTACTTTGCCTTTGAAGAATCTCCCGACCAGATCATACGAAATATGAGGTCTATAGGTATTAACCTGGAACAGTGGATTAAACAGGGATTCTTGCAATTCCATGCTTCCCGACCTTCTCTGTATGGTCTGGAAATGCACCTGGTCACTATGTACAAACTCATTGAAAACTTCCAACCTAAGATAGTAATAGTAGATCCGATTTCTAATCTCCTTACCGTTGGCTCTATGAGTGAAACCAAGTCCATGTTGACACGCCTGATCGATTTCTTGAAATCCAAGCAGATAACGGCGATGTTTGCCAGTTTAACGACACTGGGAGAGAACTTAGAGTCTACCGAAGTCGGAGTGTCTTCATTGATGGATACGTGGATATTACTTCGAGATATCGAATCCGCCGGGGAACGCAACCGGGGCCTCTATATCTTGAAATCCCGGGGTATGGATCATTCAAATCAGATTCGCGAATTCCTTTTTACCCGCCGCGGGATCCAATTGCGGGATGTCTATATTGGTTCGTCTGGAGTATTGACCGGGAGCGCTCGCCTTGCCCAGGAGGCCAAGGATAGCGCCCAAGAGTTGGAGCGGAAGCAAGCTATCGAACGCAACCAGCGGGAGATTGAGCATAGACGGCAGATTATGGAATCTCAGATCAATACCATTCGCTCTCAATTTGAAGCGGATAAAGAAAAACTGGAGGTAGCCTCAGCGCAGGAAGAAGGCACTGGGAAAATATTGACATCTGACAGGTTGGCTATAGCCCGCCAGCGCAAAGCGGATAAAGAGCCTGAGGTAAAACTAAAAAGTGAGCAGGGGGGTAAGAACGATGACCGCTATTAAGAAAAAAAGTGTCCAGG
>JAJRBU010000181.1 GCA_028679315.1 Methanoregulaceae archaeon | reverse complement strand
GCCATGTCTCCCTTTCCTTTCGCCTCGAAGTAAATCTCCTCCTGCAAGGAGACGGCTTTCGGGATGTCAGCCACCGTTGGATCTTCTCTCTTTTTTTGGATGAGCCGCAGACCTATTACGAATCCCATGATAACAATCAAGGCTGTTGTCAGGATAATCAGATATTCCGGATGTATTTCCGGTGGAGGAGTCGATGTAGCCGGGAGTCCCGGTGGACCGGGATTTTCCGATTTTATATCAACGGTGATCCCTTTGGTAATCGTCTGTCCGTCTGACTGTAGAGCCGTAATATTGATCGTGAATATTCCTGCTGCAGCATACCGGTAGGTTGTGGGAAGGTCGGTCACATTCGTGACATTCCCTTCATCCCAGTCAATACTGACCGAAGAGATGGTAACACCAGGTGATCCGGCATTGAGATTCCCGTTCACTGTTACGTTCATTCCATCGATTACAGGCTCAAGCAGGGTGAGAACCGGTCCGTTGGCTGGGCCGGGTTGACTTGCGGAACTACCAGGAATCGATATATTCATCGGCTCCCGGGTTGCGACAGCAAGTGCTTCATCGACGGTAATAATGGCTGTCCGGGTGGTGTTCAGCCCATCTGACTGGAATGCCGTGATCATAATGGTATAGGTGCCGGGGCTGCGGTAAGTGTGGGAATGAGGGAATTCGTGCTGCTCTGTTGAGCTGTTGTCACCCCAGTCCCATTCCAAGTGCGTTATGGTGGTATTGACAGATCCTGGAATAGCAGTTCCGAAGATGGTGCTGGTCAGGTCCATGACGCCTGCCGGCATGAGCACTATCTGGGGTGGGTTGGCAAAACCTATTGGCGGGGTGAAAGGAAGGGTGATATTTGTAGTGACATTTGTCTGTTCCACCCCCGTAGTATTCAGAGGTATTTCCTTTGATGGAGAGAACGTTTGGGTGGTATTCGGGAGATCAGCGATAACTCCCATGCTGGTTTCGGCGCCAGTGGCAGAGGGGATGATGCTGCCAGCAATACACAGAAAAAAGGCGATTAGAATCAGTCCTGAATAAAAACAGGTTTCCTTGTGCATGGCTGCCCCGTATCCGTATAAGCTATCGTGGTGATTGTTCTTAAATTTCTGGAATCCTCAATCAGAATGATCTCAACGATCCGTATCTCAAGGATTGGGAGGCGGGGCGGGAGCAGGAAACAATTTATCCTCCCCAGATCATGGAAAATTACTTGGATCATGGATCTGCCAGGATACCTCGAGCTTTACCCGGCGAAGTCAAGGGGCTGAAGATTGCAACAGGATGCAGATGTGAGAACTGCAGCCTCGAATATCCCCTTGCACTCCTTGATGTTCATACGATAGATTCCGCCCTGTCTTTCGAGACCCCTCATATTGATCTCCAGAAGTCTCTCCTCGTACTTTGCCAACCATGTTCCCGTTCCTTTCGTTCAGGCTTTATCGAGGTATCGTTGCAGAGGGACCTTAGCCGTTTGCGGAACCGTCAGGTCAGGGGGAGGATGAGGGCGATCCTCTCTTATCAACCCCGAACATATAACCCCTCTGGCGATTTCGATCCCGAAGTCATTTTTCGGGAGATGATCAGCAGCGGAGCCCTTGATCAATGCCTGAACGGCGGGTGATTCTGCTCTAAACCTTTCATCCCTTGATTAAAAAGGAGCAAGGATGACGTTACCACGCCGTGGCCTTAATCTATTTATTTAGCTTGGGGAGGAAGAGTAACATTTTTCATCTTATCGTCCAAGGTTCACTCACTGGCAGCGTTATACATGCCAGGGGGAAATTTCATGAAAAGTAGGTTACTTCAAAGAATTGCTCTTTTCAGTATCCTAACGATGATTGCTACATTCTGTGCACCAGCAATGGCCCAATCTGCGGGTACATTAGCACTTACAGGAGATGAGCTGGTTGATGAGGGAAAATACGAAGAGGCACTCAGCTACTATGAACAGGCGATAGCTCTTGAGCCATCAAAACTGCCGCTGGCATGGGCTGGAAAAGGTGTTGCCCTGAACGGTCTGGGAAGATATGAGGAGGCATTAGTGGCATTTGATAAGGCCATTGCACTCAATCCATCATATGCGAAAGCATACTACCAGAGAGGTGAAGCTCTCTATGGTCTTAAGAGGTATAAGGATGCGATCACCGCCTATGACACGGCTCTTGCTGTAAATCCCCAGTATGGATATTACGCGTACTATGGGAAAGCAAAATCGCTGGCAGCCCTTGGAGATTATACAGCAGCAATCCCGCTCTACGAAAAGGCCCTGGGCCTCGAGCCCAGATACGCCGAACCATGGGCAATGAAAGGTGATGCTTTGGCCGCAACCGGTGACTACCAGGGGGCCATCACTGCCTATGAACAGTCCCTTTCCATCGAACCGAATTATATTCTGGCGATAAAGGGACGAGATGCCGCGGCTGCAAACATTACACGAGCAGCGCCAGGTACCATGGTATCACCGATGCCGACTATTACCACCGCACCGGTTACCACCGCTATCCAGACTCAAACCACTGCACCTCCCACAACCGCACAGGGAATTCCTCTCTCTCCTTGGCTGGGAATGATAGGTATCGCGGCTGCGGTATACCTTTCTATGAGGAAAACCTGATTCCCGACAGCAGGACCTGAATAGAGGCCGATAATCGGCCTCAATCTCTTCTCTACCTATGGGAGTAGTCCCCAAAATTTTCACAATCTGCCATTCCGGCTACTTCAATAGTCGGACCAATTGTCCTTGGTATCGGCTCAATTGACGTATGGCATAAGAATGAAGGTGATATGGTGTTGCTGAAAAAGAAGTGGTCAAACATTCCCCAAAAAGAGAGTACATCACCAAACAAAGGGATGGGTTTGTATGGATTGGAAAAAACCGGCATGCTGGTAGTGTCAGGAATGTGCCTCCATCTATGCTCCTGAAAAAGGAGACCCAAAAGGGGGTATCCCTCCTGGAACCACTGTTAAAGACCTTCCGGATACCTGGCGGTACCCGGAATGCAGGGTGTTGAAGGCGAAGAAAGGGCTGGTTGTCTAGCGAAAAGGATAGAACTTGAAAAAGGATGTAATTCAATACTGGCCTGGCGTGAGGACCTCGCAATGTTTCCTGCATTGTGCACAGGTCCCGTCCCTGCTCTCCTTGTAATAGGATTTTGGCATATTGCAGATGATTGAGTTCTCTTTATAACAGGTCGGGCAGGTAAAACGGATTACGTACCCGGATCTCGTTCCCATCACTGATGGCTTTTCGGAATTTTTCATCATGGTTTGTCTGTCCGGTGGGTATCATGGAGTCCACCATCCCCTCTGTTTTTTTACCCCATAATGGGGACAAATCGATTCTTGAAATCCCGGATTTTTTTATGTGTTAAAAAAAACACCTGTGTGCCCGGATGATCTCTGCCTCTCGTATTATTGGTAGTAAGAATGGATATAAGCATGCACAGGTCCTGTCTCCTGCACTTCAATTAAAAAACGGGATACCATGCATGAATATCTGTGATTCCTGGTTTTCTCATCCAATGTTCGGATTCATAAAAATGTTTCTCACGGTCCAGTAACACCAAGAGCCGATGAGATCTCGGCAATAACCGCTTTTTCCGGGTCGCTGACGGCAATCCCGTGCTCCTTTGCCGCCTCTGCCACCTTGAGGCCGATCCCGAGCACCCAGTTTTTATATGCCAGCGCTTCCTCAGGAGGAACCTTTGTCAACGCTGTTGCAGCCAGCCTGCAGGCCTCCATTGTATGTGCCCGATACCCAGCTTTGTCATGTTTCAGGGCAGCCTGCTGCTTCTTTGCGAGTTCCTGTAATCTCGGCTGCATCTCGGCAAGCAGGAGTCCGACGAGGGAACTTCCGCTACTAGCGGCCAGTTTTGCGGGCTCCTGCATCATGGCTTTCGTCTCGCCCCATACCCCCATAACGTTGGGGGCTGCCACTATCATTGTCATTGAGACTGCAGAGGGAAGGCCGATCAGGTTCTCCCATTCTTCGCTGGAAAAGTTATCTTTTAATCCCATACCCTAGCAGATGTCCTTCCAGGGAAATAAATGATCTTTTTCTTGTTCGGAAAGGTAAGAAGAGAATGGCGCAGGAACATTCGGGAAGGGCGAACCGGGGAAAGATCGGTACGCCTTCAATAATAACCAGCAGCTTTTTTATAGTTCTTCCTGCATAATACCCCAGCTGCCAGGAGGTTGGGACAATGGCAACTGACCCGGTATGCTACATGGTCATCGATGAGGATGAAACGGATTGCAGAACCCATTACAAGGGGCAGGAGTTCTATTTCTGCTCTGATTTCTGCAGGAAAAAATTCGAACAGGATCCAGACCGGTATGTGAAACTTGCCCGGTCGATGGATATAGGCCCTGATATCAGCTGCTAACCTCTCCTTTTTCAGATGGTTCCAAAATTCCCCGAAGTCACAGTGTGCCTCGGACATCATGGCTGGTGTACCCTGTGCAATCCGGCATGATTCTCATTTCCCAAGTTTAAAGTTCTCCGGGAAACATCCCCTCTATAATAATGAGGGCCCGATGTTCGAGAAGCTTGACCTGTCGAAAAAGACTGATGATAAAACCTTTGAAAAGGAGATGGAATCCCTCAGGGTAGAGATCGGGATTCTTACCCGGGCGTTATGGGAACACAAAGTTCCGATTATCATCGTTGTCGAGGGATGGAATGCATCCGGTATCACGATGGTCATCAGCGAGCTGATCCAGCACATCGATCCCCGCGGCTTCTCACTCCATTCTACCGGATCACCGAATGACGAAGAACGTGCCCGCCCCCTCCTCTGGCGGTTCTTTACCAGGATTCCGGCAAAGGGCAGGATCGCGATCTTTGCCCGTAGCTGGTATTCACGGGCTCTCGCTGAGCAGGTGTCCGGAATCGACTGGAAATCTGCAGTACGGTTCTCTCTCGATACCATCAACAGCTTCGAGAGACAGCTTGCGGACGATGGTGTCATCATCCTCAAATTCTTCCTCCATATCAGCAAGGAGGAGCAGAAACGGCGGCTCGATGAGCGCGAGGGAAACCTCCTCACCTCCTGGATGATCACAAAGGGTGACTGGGACTTCCATCACCATTATGACAGCTACCTGCCAGTCATCGAGAGGTTTATTGAAGGGACGGACAAGCCTTATGCACCATGGACCCTCGTGGAAGCGACAGACAGCAACTATACCTGCCTGAAAGTGCACTCCACCCTTGTTAAACGCTTAAAAAAGCATCTCGAAGGGATTGAAGCCGGATTAAAATCCGGAAGGAAGAGCAATGGAAAGTATAGTAATGCAAAATCCCCGAAAAAGATGGTAAAAAGACACTCAGCCGCTTCCGTTGAGTACTCTCAATCGGAATACGAGCAGCATCTTCTCCAATGCCAGGAGAAGGTCCGGGATATCCAATACCTGCTCTACAAGCGGAAGATCCCTCTCATTATCGTCTACGAAGGCTGGGATGCAGCAGGAAAAGGGGGCAATATCATGCGACT